>JAKBHQ010000374.1 GCA_021836665.1 Thermoplasmata archaeon | reverse complement strand
CCGGTGGCGAGCTTTTCCGGGTAGAATTTAAGACTTGGGAGCCGGCAGAAGGAGACCACCTAGCATGCCCATGGAAGTTTCCACAAAGGACTGTAGCTCGATTGGTGACGCTGAATTAGCCGATATTGCTGATTTCGCGATAGCCAGGGGTACGGGATTCGATCTTGGATTCTTATCCAAACAGCGCGACGAGTGGGTGCTGTGCACCGAGGTCCGGAGGGATGGACAGGTCGTTGGATTTGCCCTATACACCCTTGAGCGCATTGGCGGAACACCTTGTATCCTGATTGGGATAGGAGCTACTCAAGAGGGTCCGGACGAGAGGATGTTGTTGAATGAGATCCTTGCGGAGCAGTACCGAAAGGCCCTTTTGGCCTTCCCTGACGAAGATGTACTGGTTGGAGTGAGGGTACCGTCCTATCTCGGGTATCACGTATTTGATGGTCTGGAGGACATCGTTCCTAGACTAGATCATAAGCCAAGCGGCGAGGAGCGTGCCTGGGCGAGACGTCTGGCAAAGAAGTTTGGAGTCGAGTCAAAGCTCGACGATAGGACTTCGGTCGTCTCTTCTGGCGGGGAGGTGACGGGGCTTTTTGCCTATGGGGACCTCAACCTCGGTCCACAAGGCGACCTAGCTCCACTCTTCGCAGGGGTCGACAGGTCAAAGTTCGATAGTCTCGTAGTCTTTGGTTGGGCGATGGCGGAACAACTTGCAGATGGTTCACTCCCACCTGAGGACTTTTAGATAACCATCAAGTAAATATCCCTTAAGGACTTCGTCTTGGCGAGGTTAGTGGAGGCTTTTTAGCTGCAGGTAAGGTTGCGCCTGCAGCTATTTTTTTGGCCTGTCGGATAGCTGCCAAAAAGACAACAAATCACAGGCAAACACGACAATTGACAGGCAAACACGACAGGTAAAGACGGCAGAGATACTATCTTTTCTCTATGGTTGAAAAAGGTGACGACCCCAAGGAAGGCTCCACTCTAGCTAAAGGCTTAAGGCGAGTACCTCTAGTCGCCATGCGTCGAGGCCAGCTTGGGATGTCGCAGGGTAGCTTGGCAAAGAGGATTGGGATTTCTCGGCAGTCGCTTTCTGCGATAGAGACCGGTGCGTCTTCGCCTTCGGTTGAGGTCGCCCTCTGTATAGCCAGGTCTTTGGCCATGGCCGTCGAAGACCTTTTCCCACTGGGAGATTCGCTCCCCGAAGCCCTTTTTGACCTTGGACGATTTCGAAATTCTAGGGTTGCCGTTGGCGAGGTCGGATCGCGCTTGGTGGCACGCCGACTCTCCTCCAGGCGAGACGGTGGACCCGCGGGAGCTTCTGATGGACGGTATATCGATGGCAACTTTGTCTGGAATTCACCGAGATCTGTTTCGGTATTTCTATCCGGTTGTGATCCGAGCCTCGGAGTCCTCGCCGACTGGTTGAACATAAAGGACCCAACCCGTCGCTACCGATGGATAACGGCCCAGAATTCTACGGCCGAGGCGGAACTCGCAGCTGGAGTCACCCATTTCGCACTCCACCACGGTGTTGTGGGGCAAGTGGCCACCGACACCAGGTTTTCTGCTATCGAGCTTTGTGATTGGACTTTAGCGATAGCGGTCCGGGATAAGAACCCCCTCGGAATCTCCTCGCTTGCCGACGCTATCGATAAGGGGGCGCTCTGGGCGGCGCGTCCGGAGGGTTCTGGGACTTCCGAGACGCTCGAGCTAGAGCTGGCTGGGCTCAAACTAGCGCGTGAATCGATCAATCGAACCCCCAATACTTTTTCTGATCATTATGGTGCCGTTGATTATGTAGCCGTGGGGGACGCCGATTATGCACTCGCAGTCGAGTGCATAGCTAGGGACGGTGGCTTGGATGTGGTGGACGGAATTACCCAGCGATCCCACCTCTACTGGGATGAGGACAACGTCCCCGCTGAGGTAGTGAGCGTTGTGATAAATGAAGCAAAGTCACGAGAGTTCAATAGGGAGCTCGAAGCTATGTCTGGCTATCAGCCAATCGGATAACAAACGATGGTTTATGGCCAAAATAGGTACCACCTCGATCGTTTGGCAAAAAAGAAAACTGGCAAGAAAGAAAACTAGAAAGAAAGAAAACTAGAAAGAAAGAAAACTAGAAAGGTCTAATAGATTGTCTTCCTCTGCAGCCTCCAAAGGGCGGATGGGCCTCCTTGGGAGCTTAGCACTAGTCGGATCCACGCCCCTTTTGCTCTCGGCTTGCGCCAGTTCAGGTGCGCCGGCTTCGACTTCGCTACCCTCTACTTCGCTTCAATCCAAGGGATCTGGCCCCCTGACTCTCCTTTACGCAGGATCCTTAGTCGGGGCGATGGAGAACGTGATCGGTCCAGCATTTAACACTGCAACCGGGTATACGCTAAATGGGACACCGGGGGGTTCGATCGGACTCGCTAATGAGATCAAAGCTAAACTCGTCAAGGCTGACGTTTTTATTTCGGCGGTGCCTAGCGTGAACTCCTCACTCGAGGGAGCTTCGAATGGAAACTTTGTTAGCTGGTACTCTCCTTTAGCTACCGCGCCTTTGGTTATCGGCTATAGCCCATTGTCTAAGTTCGCCTCCGCCTTGCGAACCCAGCCATGGTATAAGGTGCTGGCTGAACCCGGCTTCAAGCTCGGCAGGACGGACCCAGCGATAGATCCCAAGGGGGCTTTGACAATCAAGCTAGTCCAACAGGAGGCGGCGGTACTGCACCAACCGAGCTTGGTTTCTGAGGTTCTAGGAACCACCGAGAATCCCTCGCAGGTCTTTCCCGAGGAGACCCTAGTCGCTCGGCTTCTTACCGGGCAGTTAGACGCCGGTTTCTTTTTCTCAAACGAAGCGGCCCTGGCAAAGATCCCGACCGTCAAGACCGGCCTTAATCTGGGCGCTAGCTTCACAATAACGATTGTCAACGGTGCCCCGCACCTGAAGGCGGCTGAGGCATTCGTTAAGTTTCTGTATTCTACAAAGGGTCAGACCCTGATGAAGGGTTTGGGTCTGCACATCGAGGCTCCGTCGGTAGTTGGAAACTCGGCGAATGTACCAAAGGCCATTTCAAGCGTACTGTGAGGGAAAAATAGCGACGAAGAAAACTGGGGGATTGTACGGAGTCAAATCAGTCGGCTTCAGGGGCCTGTTTTCAGCCCTCGCCCTCGCCCTCGCCCTTTTTTTAGTACTGCCCTTAGCGGTACTTGCCTACTACGGACTTAAAAATATCTCCCATCCGAGTAGCTTTTCCCAAGTCGGCGAAGCGACCTGGGTCTCCCTGGCTGCGTCGATATTCGCAGTGGGAGTATCGCTACTCATTGGTGTTCCGTTGGGCTATCTACTGGCGAGGTCGAAGAGCCCCTGGTCCCGAATTCTTACTGTACTCCTCAGGCTACCAATGGGCCTTCCCCCGATGGTGGCCGGAGTGATACTCCTTTTGACCTTCGGTCCCTATGCGCTCTTCGGGAAGGTATTCGCCGGGCACTTCGTAAATACCTTACTTGGTGTGTGCGGAGCGCAGACTTTTGTGGCGGCGCCATTTGTCATAGAGGGATCAAGGGGTGCCTTTTTACAGCTCGATCCGTATCTCCACTGGGCGGGAAGGAATATCGGATTGAGTGAAGTCGAGAACTTTGTCTTCGTTGGCCTGCCGTCCGCTTGGTCCGGAGTTAGGACCTCGGTCCTCCTTGGCTGGCTGAGGGCGATGGGAGAGTTCGGGGCAACCGTCCTAGTCGCATTTCACCCTTACTCCCTGCCGATACTGGCTTTTGTCAATTTCGACGGCGGCGGACTTGCCTCCACACTCTCGGTCGTCGAGGTCACCGTGCTGGTGACGCTGGTAGGGGCCATTGGACTTAGCGCTATTCCTTACCCGAGAAAATTGGCCTTTACCTCGATCAAACGCTCGGTCAAGAAGGGGCATGCGATGATAGCCCGATCCGATATTGATAGGGGGACCGTGGAACTCCTGAAGGTCGAGGTGGCGTGTCGTCTCAGTCAGTTTGACCTCGACCTCGCCTTCACCTCTGGATTTAGGACCTCCGTCCTCGGCTACTCGGGGGCAGGGAAGTCGGCTCTTCTGGCGGGTATCGTCGGCGCTTGGGAGCTATATGGGGTGCAGGGAAAAGGTCGTGTCCTTTGGAGTACTAAAAGAGGAGATTGGCTCGAGATCCCCGGGTCCGAGATAGTGTTAGTTCCTCAGTTTGGAGCCCTTTTCCCTCATCTAAACGTCCGGGAACACCTTGAAATAGCCCAGATGAGATCGGGGGCGGATTCCAGTCTCTTCGATCGATTAGTCGAAGTTTTTGACCTTGACGAAGTGCTTGAAAGTCCGGCCAAGACTCTCTCTGGGGGCCAGAGACAGCGGGCATCGGTCGCTAGCGGCATCTTGCAGTTTCCTAAGTTGATACTGCTCGATGAGCCGTTCTCTGCTCTCGATGCTCCCCGGCGAAGCGGATACCAACTTGCGCTGAGCGAACTTTTGATGCAATTCAATATCGCCTCGGTTCTGGTGACCCACGATATATCTGAGGCGGCGATATTGGGCGATTCGATCGTAGTAGTTTCCGATGGTTCGTCGGCACAGTTTGGGTCGAGTGGCGAGGTAATTAGGGCCCCGGTGAATTCACTCGTCGCAAGCCTGGTTGGCTACCAGAATATTATTGATTGCGAGCCCGAGTGGCGCCCGGTTTTTGATGGCTTACCCTCTAAGCCTTGCAATAAGCTGGCATTCCGGTCGAACGTTACCATCTTGACGGCACCTGACGTAGCTGCCGATTTTGATCCACTTGCAAAGTGGCTCCGCCTCAGCGGCGCCTTTAGGGTTGCTTTGGCGTCTGATATGGGAGATTATCAACGGTTGGTGCTCTTTAGAGAGACGGACGGATCCACCGAAAACCAACGAGTGGTAGTAGAACATAGGGGCGAGTTCGACTACACCGTCGGGATGACCTGTTCTCTTTGGTGCAAGGTAACCGACCTAATCCCGTTAACTAGCTGATTTTGTTGTAGGACGCAACGGTATTTTCGGCGATTGAAATGAGCCGGATTATTACCGGCGTTGGATCAGGGTCCTTGTTGTCCGGGCCCGGCCCAAAGGCGACCAACGCACCCCAGAGGGTGACTACGGAAAGTTCGGCGAAATCGTATGCGTCTTCGGCCCTCATCTTGGCCCTTATTAGGCTGTTGGCGATGGCGGTCCGCCAAGGGTTCGAGAGTTCCCGGGTCAGATATTCGAGCTCATTTAGCGCCTGCTGTCCGAGGGACCCAAGGTCAATGTAGAGGCGCATTGCGGTCTTGTTTGCATTTAAGTACTTCCAAACACCGAGCAATACCTCCGTTGGTGTCTCGGCATTCAAAGACTCGAGGACGGCATCAAAGTTGTCGTGGTCGATTTTAAGTGAGTTCTCGACTATAGCCCTGATCATTTCGGCAGACGAGCCAAAGTGGTAGAGGAGGTTTCTTGGACTAGTACCGACCGCTCGCGCCAAGGGCCGGAGGCTCAAGTCAGAGATGCCATTTTTTCTGACGTATTCGGTAACCTCGTCGAGCAGGTCGTGCTTGTGAGCTAGGTCGGGTGTTCTTGCCAAACTGTGGACTCCAACGATCGTGTTCAAATATTATCAGAAAATCGCAACTAAAATACCGCTGTAGGTGCCGATTAAGTCGGAATTGCGGCTCTCATCTCCACCTTAGTGCGACCTGTTTTCCATTTCAACCACTCTTGGTGTTATTTGGCCTAACCTCTGGGGTACTTGTGGCAAGGTATCATGCTGTAAAAGTGAGCGAATCGATCCGAAGGCGCTGAATGTGGCGGGATAAGTGTCACTTGATAACGTGGGCGCAAGTCGACTATTGCCGGACATTGAAGCCAGGCTGCGGGCGGGTAGTCTCGCATGTGAACGAGGAGGGGCAGCTTGCTTGAACGCCAGGATGGTCTGCTGGTCAGTAGCTCTTTGGTAAGGCTATTTAGTCCGAAGTCGATAGCGGTAGTTGGCGCTTCTGATGATCCGGCGAGGATCGGAGGTAGACCAATTGCCGCGAGCATCGAGATGGGTTTTGGTGGTGAAATCTATCCAATTAATCCAAAATACGACTCTGTCTTTGGCCGGAAGTGCTACTCGAGCCTTCTTGAACTGGACCGCCCTCCGGACCTGGTGGTCGTGGCGGTAGGTACTAAGTTCGTCCGGGAGGTCATAGATCAGGCTGCCTCTATAAGAGCCGGGGCGGTAGTGGTATTCTCCTCTGGATACGGCGAAGTCGGGTTAGATGGTGAGGCAGCACAGGAGCGACTTCGACAGCAGTGCGAAGAGAGCGATGTTATCATGCTCGGCCCTAACTGCTTGGGGGTAATTAACGCAACCATTGGAGCGGCCGCTTCTTTTACAGCGACGCTCGAATCAGGGACCTTGAAGAGTGGGAACGTGGGCTTTGCCTGTCAGAGCGGCGCTTTTGGCTCCTACTTTTTGGCACTAGCCAGGAGGAGGGAACTTGGCGTCGGAAGTTGGATCGCTACGGGCAATGAAGCCATCGTGAGTGTCGCCGACTGTATTTCCTATCTAGCTGATGATCCAAAGATCGAGGTGATTGCAGGATATATCGAGGGGGTTCGAAATGGCCCCGCGCTGATGTCTGCACTCGAGCGGGCCCGAGACGCAAATAAACCGGTAGTGCTACTTAAGGCGGGGAGGTCTGAAGCTGGCTCGAGGGCGGCCAAGTCCCACACTGGAGCAATGGTCGGAGACGACAGGGCGATTAGCGCTGTATTTGACCAATTTGGAGTTGAGCGGGCGGCAGATCTGGACGACCTGATTCAAATAACCGAATCGGCATCGTTTGGCTTGAAGCCAAAGTCAAAGAGGGTGTGCCTGTTGACGGTATCGGGGGGAGTCGGGATAATGATGGCCGACG
>JAKBHQ010000138.1 GCA_021836665.1 Thermoplasmata archaeon | reverse complement strand
ACTTGGCCGGGCAAAACACTACTACCAGATCGACGACGCAGTCGTCGCGAGCGTAGAGCTCGGTGAAGTCAGGGCGTTCAAGTTGGACCATACTGAGGTTGAACCTAGAGAGTTCGTCGTCACCTGGGACTTGACTAGGGCGGCGAGGGATGGCTATGACGACTTCATGTCCAAAGAGATTATGGAGCAACCCCAGGCGATAAGGGACACCCTCGCAGGGAGGCTCCAGCACTGGGACACCTCGGGTATCCAGCTTGACGAACTCCGGGTTGAGGTAGAAAAGCTCCAGAGGGTCAACAAGATATTTATGATCGGCTGTGGAACTAGCTACCATGCCTGTATGGCGGCGAGGTACGCGATCGAGAGCTTATGCAAAATACCCGTAGAACTCGACGTTGCGAGCGAGTTTCGATATCGCGAGCCCAGATTAGACGAACAGACCTTGGTGATTGCGGTGAGTCAATCTGGTGAGACTTTGGACACTATTGCGGCCCTCGCCGAAGCGTCTAGTTCCGGGGCGGTGAGCCTCGTAGTATCCAACGTCGTGGATTCTTCGATGGCGAGGATGGCGGATTCTGTTATCTATACTCACGCAGGGCCCGAGGTGTGTGTGGCATCGACGAAGACCTACTTGGCACAAATAGTCGCTCTTGAGCTCTTTGCGATCTACTTTGCAAAACTGAAGGGAACTTCGACCACCGCTGAGCTTCGCTCGCTGGCTAGTGCCCTGGAGGAGCTTGCGGAGAAGGTTGGACAACTTACCAACAGATTCGCCGAGATGGTCGGAGTCGCCTCCAAGGTGGAGAATTTCGAACGGTTCTACTTCATAGGCCGCAATGTCGGTTTTCCCGTTGCACTAGAAGGGGCCCTGAAGCTCAAGGAGCTCAGCTATTTGCCTGCGGAGGGTTTCCCTGCCGGGGAGCTGAAGCACGGCCCAATAGCGATGTTAGATGCCTCATCGGTCGTGGTGGCCATTGCAACCAGAGGTAGGTTGTGGGAGAAGGTGATGGCGAATCTGCAAGAGGTAAAGGCGAGGGGTGCCAAGGTCTTGTTGGTGGCCAGCGAAGGCGACAATGAGACAATCGCCGAAGGCGATGCCGCTTTTGTCGTCCCCGAAACCCATCCACTCCTTAGTCCGGTGCTCGACACGATTCCTCTACAGATTCTCGCGTATCACCTCGCTAGGTATAGAGGTTTTGACGTCGATAGGCCGAGGAATCTCGCCAAGACCGTCACCGTCGAATGAGCGATGGTGGAATTTGAGTTTTGCGATTCGCTGGTTTTGGAAGTTAGCGATTTTTCGCTTGGTCGATCCACTTGGATCGAGCCTTTGATCCCAAAATGGAGGAGCGATGGCAAGTTTCGATAGTTTCGAGGCGCTAAGTTTTGACTGCTACGGCACACTGATCGATTGGGAAACCGGAATAACCAAGGTGATAGCTGGGTGGCCACAACCCCTCGGGGTCGCTCTAGATAGGGAGGATATTCTCTCCGCTTTTGCGGCGCATGAATCGATGGTCCAGTCGGCCAAACCCCGAACGAGCTATACCGAGATTTTACGAGAGTGTGCTTTTTTGGTGGCTGACGAACTCGGAATCAAAATAACCGATCAGCAAGCAGCAGAACTGGCTAGCTCGGTGGGTGACTGGCCCCCCTTTTCAGACTCAGTGGAAGCGCTAAAGCTACTCAGCAAGAAATACAAGCTGATTATTCTGTCGAACGTCGATCGGATTTCATTTAGTCGCAGTAACGAGCTTTTAGGGACTAATTTTGACTTGGTAATCACGGCAGATGATGTTGGAAGCTACAAGCCGAATTCAGCTAACTTTCAGCTTCTTATTGAGAAGCTTTCCTATTTGGGGATTGAGAAAGACCGAATCCTCCATGTTGCACAAAGCCTTTTCCATGACCATTTTCCGGCGAAGAGTGTTGGTTTGAGTTCAGTGTGGATCGATCGTCGGGCACATTTGAGCGGGTGGGGGGCTACGCCACCTCCGCAGGGCAGCGTAGAGCCTGACTGGAGATTCAATTCGATGGCGGATTTTGCGACCGCCTGCATTCAGAAAAAGCGGAGTAATTGATGGACTAATGTCGATCAAATAACCCACTCCAATTGATTCAATTATCCACTTGAAGTAGGGTGAGTCTTTTGATATTTAGATTTAGTTTTCATTTTTTGGAGTTACCTATTGGTTTGTAATGTATTTTGATTAAGTGATATATACCCAAGATACCGCTAGGCGAGTGGATGCAAATTATCTCATAACGCTCACCGTGGTCGCCGAAACTGAGAGTATTTCTGAAGCGGCTAATCAGCTTGGACTTTCACAGCCAGCCGTTTCACAGCAGCTAAAGCAGCTCTCTGAGGCGCTAGGCGAAAGACTTCATGTTCGCAGGGGTCATGGGGTCCAATTAACCACCGCAGGCATGGCGTTAGCAGAACGATCAGCTTTGCTGCTTCGGTCTTACCGTTCGGTGCTAGATTACCTAGCCAGTCTTTCCAAGGGCCTCGGTGGGATCCTCTCCACCGCAGCATCGAACACCGTCGCCGCCTTTGTCATGCCAGCCTTGATGGTGAAGTATCGAGCAGAGAATCCAGGTGTAAAGCTCGAGTTGAGGTCTGGTAATTCCGAGCAGGTCGTTGAGGATGTTGCCTCATGGCATGCCGAGCTCGGCATCTTTGAGTCCCCAAGGTTGGCACTGCCCGATGGACTAGCCGAGGTTGCAATTGAGGGCGACGAACTCCTTCTGGTAGCGTCAGAGGACTTTGTGTCGGTTCATGGAAGAACCTTTCTCAAAGGTGACCTGGCTGATCTGCCTATGGTCTGGAGGGAGAAGGGGTCTGGTGTCAGAAATGTCGCCGAGATGGCGCTGACTAATGCCGAGATTCCCTTCGAAGTCGGATTTGAGATTGCGGGTGGTGAAGGAGTGAAGGAGGCAATATTGAGTTCGCTTGGTGCCGGGTTCTTGTCTTCAAGGGCGGTTAGAAGGGAGATCCTAGAGGGGCGCTTGCTGCTCCTGGAGGTGGAGGGGCTGCCCACGATCTCGAGGGGTTACCGGGTTGCGTTTCACCCGGGAACCCTGTCGATTCCAGCACGTAATTTCTTGACCCTCCTTGGACACGGCGATATTGGGTAGCGGGTCAATTTCGACGACGCATTAGTCGTCTTCGGGCGATCTTTTTCTACCCGATCCTCTATCCTCTTGATGGTGGTTAGCATACGGACCGGTGTAGATATCTTGGAGGTAAACAGGATGAGAGAGTCGATCCTGCGAACCCCGAGGCTCAAAGAACGACTCTTTCTCGAATCAGAGATCTCATTTGCACTTGCCCGCTCGAATCCATTTGGGGCCCTCGCAGCACGTTTTTGTGCCAAAGAGGCGGCAATGAAGGCACTAGGCAAGGGGATGCGAGGCGCTCGCTTTAGGGATATAGAGGTATTGAGGCTCCCATCAGGTGGGCCCATACTTCGCTTCTCCGGAGGTGCATTAGAGACCTACTTGGAACTCGGCGTGGTATCCTGTTCTGTCTCGATGTCTCATAGTGAGACTGTCGCAACCGCTTTTTGTGCTCTGCTAGTCGATCCAGGGGCGGTACCAAAAGGATGAATTTTCTGGCCAACCATTTCCCAGATGACTCGACCGACGTATTAAAGGTAACTGGAGGCGGAAATTGATCCCAATCGTCAATTCGGGCCAAGTCGCAAAATTCGATTCGGAATTGGCAAAGACTGGGTCTTTGGATGCAATTATCAACCGCGTCGGATATTCGGTCGCAAGGAGGGTCGAGAAGAGGTTCGGTGGCTCCCTATATGGTCGAAGGGTCGTGGTTCTGGCCGGTCCCGGGAATAATGGAAAAGATGGAGTTGCCGCGGCGGGGCACCTTGCGGCCTTTGGGGCGAAGGTGAGGATTATAGGCTTCGAAGAGTTAGTAGCGAAGGATCTCGACGTTAGCGGGCTGAGAGAAGCTGATCTTTTTGTCGATGCGATCTTTGGCTCAGGCCTTTCAAGGGAATTCGAGCCCCCTAAATTACCTTCGGGAGTCCCGGTTTTGGCGGTCGATATCCTGTCTGGCCTGGACTCTGATACGGGATTGAAAAAAAAAGGATCACTGGTCGCTCAGGAGACCGTCGTAATAGGGGCACTCAAGCCCGGACATCTCCAAAACGACGGAATGCGTATATCTGGAGATATTTCGCTCGTACTTAGGGACTTATATGGTGGACCGAAGGAGATCTTTAAGAACCAAAATGAGCCGGAGTGCCATCTCTTCGAGGAGGACGATCTGAAGGGTCTACTCCCCGTGGGTGGGCATGGTGATCACAAGTGGAATAGGGCGGTTATGGTCGTAGCCGGTTCAGATTCGATGGCGGGCTCCGCAACAATGGTGGCCTCAGGAGCGTTTGCCGCCGGATGTGGGATGGTAGTGCTTCACACCGAGGCGAAGAGTCTCCAGCAGCTTCCCTCTCAATATGTCGTCCAAGCGATCGAAAGGATGTGGGCTCCGCCGCTTCTCGATCAACTCCCCCGCTTTGGGTCAGCGGTTATAGGACCGGGTCTTGGTGATTCCCTACAGATTTCAAATATGGTCAGAAGGTTTGTCGCAGGCGCTGATCGACCTGTAGTGGTCGATGCCGATGGGATCAAGGCCTTCGCTTCCGCCGGCCAACTCAAGTCTTCAGTCCTTGCAAAGAGCAGACAGGTCGTCATTACTCCCCATATTGGGGAGTTCAACTACCTAGGCCGAAACGATGGTCTCAAAGTCGACGAAGATTCAGACCTAATAGCTGCTTCACGAGCCATGGCAAAAGCAACTTCGGCGACAGTGCTTCTCAAAGGTTCTCCGACCGTCGTCGCTGGGCCCACTGGCCGGGTTGTCGTGGTTGCTGAGGGAAATTCTCTATTGGCTTTTGCGGGATCTGGAGACGTGCTATCAGGTATCTTGGGTAGCTTTTTGTCGATGGGCCTAGATTCGCTCGACGCAGCCGCAGCAGCCGCATTTGTCCACGCTAGGTCGGCTCGGCTTTGTGGCGGATTTTCAACCTCGCCGGAGCGTGTGATAAGGGAGATTCCGAGGGCACTAGCGGGAATTAAGGAAGATTGGCACCTTGACCAGAGTGCATATCGAATCATTTAAATCCGCTTTGTGCAACTGACCCAGCCCTCGCTAGCCTGTTAGTTATAGGTGTCGAGGTGAACAAGAATCAGATGGAGGCGACGTGGAAGCTCTGAGTCGGTCGGCATGGGCCGAGGTGGACTTGGATGCGCTCTATCACAACGCCAGGTCAATAGTTCGTATCGTTGCACCGAGCGAGGTCTGTGCCGTAGTTAAGGCCAACTCGTACGGTCACGCCGCTACCGAAGTTGCAAAGGCGGCGATTTTAGCCGGAGCGAGCTGGCTGGCAGTTGCGACGCTGGAAGAAGGGATTTCCCTAAGGGAAGGTGGGATCAAAGCCCCAATCCTTCTTCTTCTAGAGCCAGAGCGACGCTACGTCGAAGACGCCCTTAGATCGGGTCTGACCATCTCCATCGACCACCCGGAATTAGCGTGGGAGGTATCGGCCGCCAGGGATCGAATTTGGGGGGACGAGGCACCCCAGGTGTCGATCCACATCCACCTTGATACCGGGATGGGTAGGGCCGGTGCATCCCTCGACGACGCAGTCGAAATCGCAAAGGTGGCACGTTTTTCTAATGTGGCGATAGGCGGATTGTGGAGCCACCTAGCCGTTGCCGACGATGCGAGGGGTAGACCATTTACGCTCGAGCAACTGAAACGTTTTGAGGCTGCCAGACTTGCGCTAGCCGCGGTGGGGTGTTACCCAAAGCTGTCTCACATCGCAAGTTCGGCAGGGGCTATCTCGTACCCGTCGTCGAGGTACGACATGGTCAGGGTGGGGATTGAACTTTATGGATATCCACCTTCCGCACAGGTTCCATTGCCCAGCCTCCGCCCAGTGCTATCCCTCAAGGCACGCGTTGTCCACCTGAGGCGGATTGCGATCGGCGAAGCTGTTTCTTATGGACTTAAAAGGCCCGTCATAGTAGATTCGACCATTGCAACTGTCCCGATAGGCTACGCAGACGGCGTACCTAGGGCGCTTTTTGACGCACAAACCGAAGTTCTTATTCGGGGTCGGCGCTATCCGCTAGCTGGGGTAGTCACCATGGATCAACTCATGGTCGACCTCGGCGAAGAGTCTGACATAGTTGTCGGGGACGAAGTAGTTCTTCTTGGCAGGCAAGGACGGGAGTTCGTCGGCGCAGACGAATGGGCGGATAAGTTGTCGACCATTTCATATGAAGTGATAGCGAGGATCGGTAGTAGGGTACCTCGGGTGCTGGTTGGTAATCCACAGGCCATCCACGAAAATGAGGTGGCGCGTTGAACCCTAGCCTCGAGTCTCTCGCATCCAAGGCTGCGCTCTGTATGGCATGTGATCTATGCCATAGCCGAACAAATGTCGTCTTCGGCGAGGGAAAACAGGATGCGACGATGATGTTTGTCGGGGAAGGTCCCGGCAAGGATGAAGATCTGGCTGGACGCCCATTCGTGGGTCGGAGTGGAAAACTCCTAGAAAAGTTGATGGTACAGGAGACCGGTTTCGACAGGACTGAAGTTTATATAGCCAATACGGTAAAGTGTCGACCCCCCAACAACCGGAACCCCTTCCCCGAGGAGATTGCTAGCTGTGAAGGATTCTTGAAGTCACAAGTGGCACTGGTGGACCCGAAGGTGATCGTGGCACTGGGTGCGGTTGCCTCGCGGGCACTACTAGGGGTAACCGATGGTATTGGCGTGATGAGAACCCGGGTCTTCGATTTGCAGGGTCGCGTACTTGTGCCGACCTATCACCCCGCTGCGGCACTGCGAGGCGGATCGGGGATATTGGCGGCGATGCGGGCTGATCTTGCAAAGGCCCGGC
>JAKBHQ010000080.1 GCA_021836665.1 Thermoplasmata archaeon | reverse complement strand
ATGACTCCCTGGGTCGCCTCCTTGCAGGCTCTGGGAGGTCGGCGGACGCAGAGGTACTTTCCAACATCTCATTTTGTGGATCGCCAGCCAACTCATCCCTCCTTGCTCTAAACCTTAGCCATGGGTCCGCGGAGGGTGTGCGTTTTGAATCGGTTCCTTGATCAAAACTATTGACGTTTGGAAAAACCGTAGGTTCGGAGATGGTATCCAGCAGCGTCGACCCCTGAGATAGGTCGGAATTGACCATGGAGGAGGAGAACTCATCTACTGAGGCGCCCACGTCACCAAGGCTATAGAGAAAGGGTGCTTCTTCCTCGGACGGTAGCCAGCTCTCAGTGGAAGGCAACCCATACTTCTCACTACCGTCTAGCCACCCACTGCTCGCGTGCCCCATCGACTCCTCCTCTGACCCACCAAAGGGTGAAAATGTGACAAATATTAAATTTGTCGGTTTGTCTACTTCTTCTTGCTCAGAAAACTGGACCGAAAGCGGCGCAGATGGTGAAATGGTTTCGGCGGGACTCTCTCCGGAAGTGGAAACTGGTTCAGGGTCCCCATCTATCCAACTCAAGCTGTAGCTAGATTGAATAGGAGCCCTTCGAAGCGCATCCACAGAAGGATCGTTCGAATCGGCAACCCAGCCATATCCCTCGAAACTCGAAGACCAATTCACCATAAGTGAATTATCGGCACTTTCCAACTGATCTTGATACTCTGAGTGACACTATTTTACTCAGAGTGGTGGTATGTTGTGCCAAACTGTCAGTTTAGGGTTCTAAATATTCGATTCTTGCGAGCCAGAGGCCGGGTGCATCGATCTCGGCTGGTGTTGGAAGCATGTCTGGATTGTTCCAGAGTGCTGAAAGTTTTGAGCCGCCGTCCCTCTCAAGGACTCCTGAGATAAAGCCAGCCCCCCTATCGATGGTCGCTTTCGTAACTGAGATGCCGAGCAACGATCCCAGAGTTAGGGTCGGATTGGACGGGTCAAGCAAACTTTGCTTCGTTGCGTCTTCAATTCGCACAAAGTCACCGAATATGGATTCTGCCACAATTCGAGATTGGTAATCAACCATTCCTTCGATCAGGGCGAGGAGCGCTTGAAAGTCATCCTGGGAAAGTTTTTGAGCTTCCGAGTGGCCCCCAGCCACGAGGGATGCCGGATTGGTCAGGAAATTCTGCATTGCATCTGTGTCGGTTGGATCAATCTGCGAGAGGCTTTGCATGGCGGTATTTAGGGCAGAATGCGAATCCGCAATGTGTAATTTAATTAAGAAGTCCAGCCGATCCTTCACGGCGATCGAGTTGATAATTGACAGGTGGATTAGCTCCCTTGCCATGATCCATATGTACAGGTGGTCGAGTTCGAGCGAGTTTACTTCTGCAAAAGACTCAACGTTCTCTGGAATGAGCTCGAGGCCACCCTTTGATTCCCGAGGGATGGGAAGATCTAGTTGCCCGAGGACGTTTTTTGATAGTTCTCCTACTGCCCAGCCAATCTGAGAAGCTACCAAGGCGGGCGCAGCGATTTTTTGCATCATCGCCATCATCCTTTCCATTGGTGACGAATCAGGCGATTGTTCGGAGTTCGTACCGAATGAGTTGAATTCCTCTGCGTTTACTCCTGGTGGAGTGAGCGCATTCAACAGCTCGTCTAGGAGTGGTTTCCATCGATTTAATGTTCCTTGCAACCAAGCAGTCCTTGGGTAAAGGGAGATTCGCCGGTCCGCCTTCGCTAGGACTGGCATCATTTCGAGTGAATCGAGGTGCATGTCGGCGATATCAAACAGCGATTCGACCTTGATGCGTGTAGTCGGCTCAACGTTGGCCTGAAGGATTGAGTTGTCGAGGCCCACTACGGCTAGGTTCGCCATGGAGGTGACCATGTCCCACCTGAAATCCGATCCTTCTGGGAACAAAGACCCAATTTGTCCTCCGAGCATCGAACGCATGAAGAACTCAAATGGGTTTGACCCGCTTGGAATGTTGCCGCTCATCACTACATGCTAAATCAACTACGCGATTTAAGGACCGGATTCTTATCCGCGGTCGAGCGGTCGGCCGAGGATGGTTTATGACCAAAAAATGAGAGTTTGGTGTAACTTCATTGAGAGTGACGCTTTGACGGGATTAAGCTCTTTATTGTCGGCGTGAAAAGCGAGTAATTACTTGAGTTTGAAATCCATCGGGTCCACGATCTGGACAGAGATAACCGAGAATGAGCTATCGGTGGAGAAGGTTTACGCCTGGTCGGTATTGGATAACTGCGGAGCCGTGGTTCTATTTTCAGGCACAGTCAGGGACTTCTCAGACGGGAGGCCCGGCGTGACTAAGCTTTCATATGAAGCTTATGAGTCGGTCGCTTTCGATAGAATGAACGACCTTGCCAACAGGGCCTTGACAGAATTTGAAGGAATCGGACGAGTTGCAGTTATTCATCGCTTGGGGGAGATGTCCCCAGGCGACTCAACCGTTATTATTTCTGTTTCTTCAGCTCATAGGGATCAGGCGTATGAAGCCTCACGGTTTTTGATCGACACATTAAAGAAGTCGGTACCGATTTGGAAGAAGGAGTCCTGGCAAGGTGGCTCGGACTGGGCACTCGGGGCCAACTCGGTAAAAGATATTTAAGGAGGTGCAAAGGGTGTCAAGTCTTCTATACGTGTTGATTCCGATACTTTTCTTCACCGTAGTGGGGCTTTTGCTTGGTCTGAAAGACCGAAAGCTTCGATCGACAGAATCTTATGTAGATGAATTTTCGAGGGCAAGGCGGGCCATGTCGGGGCCCAGCGATGGTAGGGTCTTGGACCCCAAGGAGGGTCGGGGAGCTGGCTAGGTCGATTGCCCTTGACATCGGGTCGAAACGGACCCGAATCGCCGATTCAGGCGGCGAGTTACTTGCTGAGGTCGAGACGGTCGCTGCCGTGGATGCCTTTAGCTATAAGGTAGAAGCCGTTGGGGACGAGGCTATCGAGATAGCCGCCCAAAAGCCTGGCAGGTATATACTCGCGGCTCCCATCGAGAATTCAAAAATAAAAAATGTTGGTCTGCTCAACTCATTTTTGGCGAGGCTCGCCAAGTCTTGTGATCTAAAGAGCTTTAGCAGAACAAAAGTTGCCGTTGCCATGCCAAACGACGCGAAGATAATGGATATTAGGGCGATCCAATCTTGTCTGTCTGATCTGGGAGTCAAGGAGATGCTCCTAGTGGACTCTTGCCTCGCGGCTACAATGGGTGCCGGGTATGACCCATCTTCACCTAATGGAATCATGATCGCCGACCTTGGTGCCTCGAGAGCAGAGGCGGCCATTATCGCGCTAGGGGAAGCTGTGAGTTGGTCGGCTTCAAAGCTTGGTGGTGCCTCCTGCAATAGTCAGATATTTCGCTTCATTGAGGAGTCTTACGGAATTGTCGTTCCAAGAGACGTCATTGAGGAGATTAAAGTTGGCCTGCTCAAGAAGGGAAAGAGAGCTTCTCAAGTCAAGGTGAGTATTTGGGGAAGATCGGTCAAGACCGGGGTTCCCGCTAGTGTCATTGTTCCTGGTGAGGACCTTTTGGGACTGATGGTACCTATCCTCGACGAAATGGTGGGAGCATTAGTGGACGCCCTTTCAGCTTGTCCACCGGAGATAATTTCTGACCTGTATGGTTCCGGGATATCACTAGTAGGTGGAGTGGCGCTTTTGGAGGGAATGCCTGAGCTTATTGAATCCAAGACTGGGTTGAGGGCGAAGAGAGCTGATACGCCTCAAGCCACCGTTACCCAAGGTTTATGTGCCGTACTGAATTCGAAGCGACAGAACCCAATTCCTCAACTTCAGCCCGTTGATCTGTGACGACCTAAACTAAAGTAATGCCGCTAGCGACTCAGTCTGGCCTTAGCAGGTCCTCTGCGAGCTGTCTTACTTGATGGTCCCTGTCAAGCAAACATTTTTTGATGGCTTCCTCCGCTCGAAGGTCATCGAAAGCTGCGAGTGCGACTACTGCTCGCCTGCGAATATACGGCTTGTCATCCAATGCAGCAATAATGATTTCAAGCGACCCTGCATTACCTAGGACTCCGAGGGCCGCGATGGCAGATTCTCTGCAGGTTGCTTCGGGATGCGCAGACGCTATTTTCTCAAGCAGCTTTCGGTTAGAGTCTTCGGCGATCTCTCCAGCGGCGAAACATGCAGTTTCAACTACCTCAGGATTGGAGTCCCGAAGCAATGCAGTGACGTTTAATCTTGGACGGGGTATAGCGGCATAAGCTGCGGCGACCCTTACTGCTGGATCTGGATCTGAGAAAGCTTTCTCAATAGTTTCTATGACGATATCATCATCCCCGGAAAGGGCCTTGATCGCTGCTGCTCTTACCTGTCCGTGAGGACTTTGCGCTTTGGCCAAAATCGTCGAAACCTCGCCTCGCCTCGCCGCAATTGCGACTTCAAAAAGGCTATTGGAGATTGCGTCAGGATGGAAAGCCACTTAATAGAAATTAGGTCGTTGGTTCCGAATCTCCTGCAGGGATTGCCATCGACTTCTCGAACCTAGCCGGACCGAGGCTCCTGGACACTCTGAAGGTAATGGCGTGGAATTGCTGTAGCGAATGGCAAGCGGGCGAACGGACTCAATGCCGATGCGTAGATCAATTCAAGTCGCTGCGCGTTAGAGAATATAACCGAAAACGAAGCCAGCACAGAAGATGTTTTAGGAGCGCTTGCCTTTGGGGGTTCTATGGTCTTTGGCTGGGTCTAGAAGTGCTTATAAGGTGGCCACATTGGGCTTGTGGTCAAAGTGCGAGGTGGTTATTCGCAAGGTGGGCCAGGGTAAAGGGCTTTTCGCGGCAGACTTGAGCGAGCGAAATGAAGCACGGGTTTGCAAGGCTGATCGAATGCAAGAAAGAACTGTCCGGCGAATCTATGGCCGATTAAAGGTGACAATAACAAGAAGAAGGGGGATGGCTAGTGCCTGTCACGCCCACCATAGGAATTACGTGATCTCTGATGATCGGCGTCCCACTACGCTGCTGAGCGATTAGAGACTCAACTTCACAACACCAGTGCTATGTGGCGCTCCCTATGATCGTGATCCGCTCCATCGCTGATGCGGCTTCCTAACTGTTCTACCGGCCACGTGTAGAAAGACTTGTTTGTGCTGTTAATTAGTGCAGGAGTGGATCGAGACGAGAACCCCAGCCAAGAACCGCAGCGGCTAAAAGGCCTACGCCAGACCTGGTCTAGCTGAGATCATCGACCCGGTGAATTGCTGGGCCAATTTCTTTAGAAGGGGGGATCCCGGCAAGGAGCACGAATTGGCCCAAGTTAAAAGGTACGGCCGCAATGCCCACCCAAAAGTAAAGGCGAGGCGGTGTTAATGGGGTGAGATTTGAATTCAAAAAAGGACGAGAAAGCCTGCAAGGGCTTGCCGACTGCACCCCAGTAGATCAGTAACCCCAAGGGAATATTCGTGCTGCTTTTGGAGAAGAACTTGTCCTAGTGGGCAGAGCAAGGCGGCATCCATTACTAGACGTCATTGACTGCCACAGGACACAGAAATGGTTCAAGGACAAAAAGCCCCCGTCTTTGCCGTTCGCACGCCATCAGGAGCAGTTTTGCTGGAGGTGCCGAAGGCGAGCGCTGCGAAAAGTGCTTCGGCGGTTGTCTATGGCTGCGTGTCACTTCACGATCGGCGACCCGCCCGCGACCGCCAAGTTGCGGCCATGACCGAGTGGGCCACCTCGCAGGCCGTGGTTGTCTCGGCCGTGCTGAGTGAAGTCGGATCTGTAATAAACGGTCGGCGGTGCAAGCCCTTCGATTGCTGATGCAGCGTAAACCACGATCGTCGTCGAGCGCCGTGACCCTCTGGTTAGCTTCGGCATCGAGCAACTAGAAGCTACACTCTCCTTGAGGGGTTGGAGTAACGTCGTCGTTGACGACGCTAAAGTCGACAACTGCCCTCTTAGAGAGGGAAGTCCTTTCGGAACGGGTATGCCAGGGGTATTGGTTTGAGGATGATCGAGTCTCCCGCTGCCAGTACATCCCCTCCCATGAAGCTTCCGGGCGGTTCGCCTGGAACTGGGCGCTCGGGCTCATAGAAGCACAGCTTTATGCTTGCTTCACCTACTGCGTGCTGGTCATCCGCCAGGGAGCTAGCGAGGAAGACCCCCCCAGCACAGTTCTGCCTAAGACCGCTCTTTTGATCGAGAAGCTGCCGTCGCCACCGGATCCGTCGCTAGTCTTGGCGGAGTTTCGCGCAACCCCAAAAAGGTGGTGGCTTGATGCCTCCGGCAGCTGTCCATGGCAGCAGCACGGCTGGATTACCGGCCACCCGGGAAACCCGAACACGAGGTCTCATGGTCCGCGAGTCAATCGGTGATACTTCGGGAAACGAAAAGCCAAGCGAGTGGTCACAGGAGATCGATTTGTGGCAACGGTAAAAGTGAGTGTAGCCTGCACCGGAAGCGAGCTTGGAACCTTTAAAAAAGCAAATGCGGATCACTATTGCCTGCCAATGTCGCCATGTATAGTGATCAATAGGTCGATAGCGATGCCAAGTTGCTTGACTCGGAATATTCTCAGCTCGCTTAGATTGGCTCCTTACTAGTCTTTTAGCTTTCAAGGCAGACTGAAGATATATGTCCCTAAGAAGATGGCTCATTTTGCCGATAGTGGTGGTTTTCGCGGCGCTAATTGCCTGGGGAAGCTTTTTTAATCTCGGCACGTATTTTATAGCGCCGGGCCAGACGCAGAATGTTGCAAGGATTATCCAGCTAAAAGGCGTAAATGCTCGGACCTATCCGGGAAAGATTCTTATGACCGATGTTACTCTTGGCCCTCTAACCCCATTCGAGTGGGCAATTGATCATTTGAATTCGAAGATTGACTACGTTCCATCATCGGAAATAGTCGGGAGCGCTTCGACCAAGACATTTACGTCTTCCCAGCTTTCTCAGA
>JAKBHQ010000268.1 GCA_021836665.1 Thermoplasmata archaeon | reverse complement strand
GTCTATATATCAAGGGGATGAACTCGATGGCGCTGGTACTTAATGCACAAATTTTTGAACTCGACGAACGATTGAGATCCTCTTCTGACGAACTCGCCGGATCAACGGCAGAATACCCCTAGAGCCACAAATCGGCGGATCTAGATCTAGTCGGAAGCGGTTTTACTGATCGGGTCTCGGTTGAGCGAATATCATCGTCTGCCAGCCATCGGTGGCTCATTAGCAATCCCGGTCCAGGTTCGCCGGCAAAAATCTGGTCATCGAAACTGCTTCTGATAGGCGTATACCAAAAAGTGTGTTTCGGTTTGAATAAGCGGCCTTGTGAACCTGCGAGGCGACCAAACCATAATTGCTCTGGTTCTGTCTAGAGTTATGCTCCACTGCCTTGAAACTTCTGCACAGCTACAAAAGAGTGGTTCTATTTCCGAAGATGGAGAAGGCGAAGTGCGATCTGGTGGCCAACTTTACAGTGGCGCCGAATGTTTAAATTGTTTTTGTGGTCAGGCTTGACAAACCTTGATCGATCGCTCATTTTTAAGCCCAGGCGAGAAGGTTCAGAGTCAAAGGCCCCCAAAGCCCAAAAAGCTTCGGGCGGGAGTTCGCAATTAGCAACTACTCATCAAGTGGTCGACGCCTTTGGGCCTTTTGTATCGACGCCTTTCGCTTTTCATCGAGACGATTCTGGGTCGAACCCCAAGTTGGTTTAGTCGGCCTGCGGTTGCGCGGCACCTTTGCAGCCTTTTCCAGCCTATCTGTCAGATTTTGATACGCCAATTTTCGGTTCTGCGTCTGTGAGCGCTGAGAGGAGGCCACGACTTTGATTTCCGTGCCGTATCGGGCAGAGATTCGGTCAAGGACACTTTGCTCAGCATGGAGCTGTGAGATGTCACAAATCAGCTCCACTTTGGTGTCCGAAGTATTGACATGCTGTCCACCTGGACCTGAACTCCTAGAGAAACGCCACGTCAGTGCACAAGCAGGTATTTTTATTCTGGATATGGGTGCAGACATTTCGAAACGGCTCCCTGGATATTCGAAAACGGTCAATATCTCGGTCTTGATTACAGACTAGGACCCGAAAATACCTTCCCTTGGGCCATCAGGCTATTCCGATTCATACGGCAATTAGAGCAGTCGGCCAAAGAAGCGACGGTCGCTTTTGAAATTCATTGTGAATTGAACTTTGCACTCATAAACGCCATCGGGTGGGTCCGTGAAAAGTTCGTTGCCACTCCTCATCGCCAAAACGAGGGGTTTTACGCCGCATTCGATAACGACAAAGGTGTGGCGCTATTCCGTCGTCGATAAGGGTCATCATAGTTAAATCGAAGTCGTCCGTCATCGTTACGAGTCTCCACGCCAGCAATATCGTCTCTTAGAACCACAACAAGATAACTACTCATCCGCGCCTATATTCATCCAGCAAGGTGGTGAAGCTAATTGGCCCATCCCGTATTCAAAGTTTTTACTCCAAAGCCACGAAAACACAGGTTAAACATGGGAGATGGGGGGCATTCGGCTCGTTTCAGCCCAGTATCTACGGGCGAGTAGGAGGGTGCCAAAGCGGCAGGAGTGCGTAGAGTAGCGAGGAGAAAGGAAGTATCTGCTGGTGTGTAGTGATTCGCAATCGGGTGGATTAACTCCAGAGCATGTTGGTCCGAATGGGAAGGAGACCGGTCTGAGCTTCGCCGGCCAGGATCTGGTTGCTTGCGAGTTAGGTGCGACCCTTAGGAGCTACCGCTGGGTGTCAACGGAGGTGCTAGACGGCTTTAGCTCCGACCAAGTTTGCCACGATGCCCGAGGTCAGACCCTGATACCCTGGCCGAATCGAATTTTTGGCGGAAGGTACTTTTGGAATTCGAAAAAGTATCAACTCGATATCTCCGAGCCCCTAAAGGGAAACGCCATACATGGATTGACGAGATGGCAACCTTGGCGACTAGCGAGTCATAAAGAAGACTCGCTCGTCTACTCGCTGGTTCTCAACCCCTGTGCCGGCTGGCCCTTCACCCTTGATGCCTCGATCGAGTACTCGCTCAGCAAAACGGGTCTTAGCGTCATCACGAGGGTGAAAAATATAGGGTCGGACCCCGTACCATTTGGAACTGGGGCGCACCCTTATTTCAAACTTGGAAATCATCGGATCGATTCGTTGCTTTTAAAAATCCCCGCTTCGACCTACTATCCAGTCCAAGAAGGAGGGATCCCTGGACCCGGAAAGGCCTGTACAGGGTCAAAATGGGATTTTTCGTCTCCCTCTCCAATCGGCAGCTTGGAGTTTGATATCGCTATGTCAGGACTGAAACGAGACCAGGATGGGATCGCATACGTTTCGCTAATCGATCCAAAGGGCGACTCGATAACCCTATGGATGGATAAAAAATATGATTTCATCCAGATCTATAGCGCAGACCGAGTTCTCGATCCGAATCGAAGGCGAATGTCAATCGCCTTGGAGCCGATGACCTGCGCACCTGACGCTTTCAACTCCGGTATTGGCCTAATCACCCTAAATCCAAAGGAAGAATTCATCGGCCGATGGGGGATTTCGCCCCACTTAGCCGATGAAAGTGTCCTACGATAGAGTCAATCGAGATCGACAAGCGCCCTACCGCTCGGGGCAACCAATTCTTAGGAACAACCAGTTTTTAGGAAATAGGCCAAAGCTGTCCGATAAGGTTGACAATCGGACCTGAGGCGTATAGCATTTTGGCCAGAGGTCATACCAGACGATCGACGCATGCATCCCCTTTGGAGCGGCAGAGGGTCTGGTTTGGCCCTTGCTGAACGGCTGGACTTGCGCTTTGCGGCCCGTGCCCGCCGGATTACATCACTGGAGGAGGGGGAATCGATGAGCCAGGCGGTCGAGGTCAACGGTCGTCGGCGGAGACAGGACAGCGGGAAACCTTCCCTCCGCACTAAAAAAACCCGTAGCCTGAGTTCCCAGGAACGTCGATTCGCTTTTTGGCTACTGCTTCCTACTCTCATCGGGTTGAGCGCCATCCTCCTCTACCCTTCGATCCAGACCATCCTCTGGTCCTTCCAGCACTACATATTGACCGACCCATTAAATCACAGCTATGGCCTGGGTAACTACCGTCAGTTGATCCACGACCACATATTCTGGATGGCTTTTCGATTTACCATCTTCTACGCAGTACTAAGCGTGATCGGTCAGACACTCGTAGGCTTGGGCGTTGCGCTGATGGCAAATCGCGAGTTCAAGGGTCGCGGGATATTTAGGGCGGCCCTGCTATTCCCGTGGATGATGCCGACGGTAATCACGGCTGTCGTTTGGCGATTCATGTACGATCCGAACTATGGACTCTTCGATGGGGTACTGCAACGCCTCGGGTTACCACACGCTTTTGTCTGGCTAGGCTCTCCAACCTTGGCGGTTATAGCCCTCTTCCTGCTCGCCATTTGGAAGGTCAACTCCTTCGCTGCGCTAGTATTTTTGGCCGGATTGCAGTCGATTCCCGCTTCTGTATACGAAGCGGCCGACGTCGATGGCGCCAATCCGTGGCAGCGCTTCTGGCGTATCACCATGCCGATGCTCAAACCGACGATTCTCGTCGTTCTGGTGCTCCGAACGGTTGAGGCCCTTCAGGCCTTCGACATCATCTACGGACTGACATTAGGTGGTCCAGGGTATTCAACCCTCAATCTCCCCCTCTACCTCTACCAGCAGTCGATACAGGGACTCAACTTTGGATACGGTTCGGCGATAGGGGTTGTCCTGGCGATCATGATTGCACTATTTGCGTTGTTGTATATGAAAATCCTATATCGCCCAGATTCACTGGGTTAGAAAAAGAGAGCTATAGATGACTACAACCTCAAATGCACCAAGCCGCAAGAGAGTAAGAGTGAAGTCTCCAAATCCCGCCAAGGCGTCGCGTCGCCACGGATGGGCGAGGGCGAGGATGGGAATCTTCAACCTCAGCGCTATCATTCTCGGCTTTTACGCCCTCTTCCCTGTCATCTGGATCCTGATAACCTCACTCAAGCCCCAGGCCCAGCTGACGACCCAGCCGGTCACCCTCCTTCCGACTTCGGTGACCTTAGGAAGCTACAGAACTGCCCTCAGTCAGGCGCCTTTCGGTCGGTACTACTTCAACTCGCTACTGGTCACTGTGACCTCGACCGTTTTTAGCCTGACCTTGGGCACCTTCGCCGGATACGCGCTGGCTAGGCTCCGCTTTCGGTTTAAAAGGTTGATCCTCATGGTCATTCTGGCCTTCTCTTTTTTGCCGCCGATAACCCTTGTTGTGCCACTATTCAATCTCTTTAGGCACTTCAACCTGCTAAATACCTACTGGGCGCTCATTATCCCGTACACCTTTTTGACCCTACCGATATGCGTTTGGCTGATGAATGCCTACCTCCAGGATCTCCCGAAGGAGCTCGAAGAGGCCGCCAAAGTGGACGGCCTTTCTACTTTGGGCGCATTCTTTAGGATCATTCTTCGAGTATCGGTCCCAGGGGTAGTCACCACTGGACTGATCATCTTCGCCACCAACTGGAACGAATTTCTGCTGGCTTTGACCTTCATGACCAATAACCAGATGCGTACTCTACCGGTCGGAATCGCCCTATACCCGGGCCAATACACCTTCCCATGGGGAATCATTTCGGCAGCTACCGTATTAGCGCTAGTTCCGGTCGCCCTTGGAGTTTCGGTCTTCCAACGCCGCCTCATAAGCGGTCTAACTCTAGGAGCAGTCAAGTAACGATGACAACAAATAACGACGACACTTTGGTCGCGAGCGAAAACTTCCTCCTCAGAACCATCAGAGAGGTCGAGCACCTGCCAGATGCGGTCTTATTGCATGTCACCTCGGTTTCCTACCATCCGATAGGCCGGGTTGCGGGGATCATTACCACCGAACCCGCTAGTTCACAAGGCCTAGAGTCCCTCCTACCTAATGCACCAAAGCTCGACGATCCCTCGGACGAAAAGACGGACAAGACCGTCAAGTCAGAGGCGATCCTCGTAGTAAGGGGGTACAACGACAACACACTTAGATTGACGATGCTCCCCGGGTCGATTTGGCCGACCGACCCTGATAAGGCTGACCCCGGCGAAAAGGGGTATGGAATCCTGGTCGAGGAATCTCTCAACCCGATACAGCTCGCTACTAAAGAGTCTGGCGAATCGGTAGAGATTTCCACCGGGGCATTGACCCTCGTCTTCGATAAGTTTCCCTTCGGATTCAAACTCCTGGACCAAAATGGAAGGCGTATTGCACTCTCGGGCGGTGCTCGTAGGCAGGTCGCCGGTTTCCCCTTCGCTGGAGCGATGGACTTTGGCTTAAACAGGAGCGGTTTTTCACTGGAGTTACAGCCCGGCGAAAAGATAATCGGGTTAGGGGAACAGTTCTCTAGCGTAAACCACATCGGCAGAAAGTTCGAACTGATAGCGAATGACGCATTAGGAGTCGGCACGGGACTGGTCTACAAACCCGCCCCCGTCTGGCACTCCTCCAAGGGGTACAGCGCCTTTCTCCACGGCCCTGGCCCAATGTCGGTTTCGGTGGGGACGCCTTATCCAAGCCTCCTCCAGGTCGAGAATGAGCTAGACAACCTTGACCTATTTCTAATAGCCGGAGAAGGCCTCAAGGAGCGACTGACCCACTACAGCGAACTGACCGGTCGGATGAACGTCCCACCGAGGTGGGCCTTAGGGGTCTGGATGTCTAGGTGTCGGTATGCTAACCGAGAAGAGCTCGAAGCCGCCGCCAAGGGAATGCGAGAACATAGGGTCCCATGTGACGTCTTGCATATCGATCCAGATTGGCTAGTGCTAGACCGGCTCAACTGCGACTTTATCTGGTCCGAAGAGAAGTACCCAGCGCCAAAAGAGATGTTTGCTAGCCTGCTAGAAGACGGATTCCACGCGTCGGTTTGGGAGCTCCCTTACCTTGACGAAGCTTCACCGCTAAGTGAATACGCCAAGGAGATGGGTTATCTCGTCAGGTCGAGCGATAATAAGCCCGCTTTGGTGGACCGAACCTTCTCAAGGGATGGCAGGGCGAGATATCTCGTGGACTTCTCCAATCCAGATGCGCGAAAGTGGTGGGGAGAAAAGAACGAAGAACTCTTAGATCTCGGTGCTTCCGTCCTGAAGTGCGACTTTGGTGAGGGTCTCCCGGACTCGGCATCGATGTCCGACGGGCTAAGCGGCCGCAACTGGAGAAACCTCTATCCCCTCTGGTATTCGAGGACCGTCCACGAAACGGTCGCCAAAAAGACCCAAAGGGAACCGCTGGTCTGGTCGAGGAGCGGGTGGGCTGGATCGCAAAGGTACCCAGCACAGTGGGGTGGCGACCCTGAGGCCTCCTTCGCTGGATTAGCCGCCAGCTTGCGGGGCGGCCTGGGTTGGGCGGTATCGGCTCCCGGCATGTGGTCACACGACATCGGTGGCTTTTATGGCATGGGTCCCTCAAAGGAACTCTTCATCCGATGGAGTCAGATAGGGTGCCTCTCTCCACTTACTCGCTTCCATGGCCTAACCCCACGGGAACCTTGGGTATTTGGAGAAGAGGTCCTCGGCATCGTACGGGACTACGTGGAGTTGCGCTATCGACTACTCCCCTATCTAATGAGTGCGGCAAAGCAAGGTTCGCTTTTCGGCTGGCCGATGCTCAGACCCCTCACCTTCGAGGATCCAACAGATATCACCCTCTACGACGTAGAGCATGAGTTCTTGTTGGGGCCGGACCTCTTGATAGTTGCCGTCCTCGACGAGACCACACCGCTGGCCGAGGTGGAAATCGTGCTCCCCAAAGGTAGCTGGTCGGATTTTTGGACCGGAGAAGCGCACGTAGGACCCAAGCGGTTTACCGCCAAAGTACCCCTGGACAAGATGCCGATCTTCGTCAGGTCAGGGGGAGCGATTCCATTCGGCGAGATGGGTCAGCACACGATGGAAATCCCGGACGATAAATGGTCGATATCAATCTGGCCGGGGCCAGACACGACAACGACGATCTATCAAGGCGAAAATGAGTTCCGTTACCGATACAACTCGCAAAGGGGGGTACTCCTCGCAGATGAACCAAAAAGGAGGATCACCAGAGCCGAAG
>JAKBHQ010000449.1 GCA_021836665.1 Thermoplasmata archaeon | reverse complement strand
CTCGGGGATCACGATTTTTCAGGATTAACTCGACCCCGCGGAACATTGTTCCAGATGAATAAGCACTCGTGATGACGTTGTTATCATCAAGCACCGCCTCGATCCTAAGGTGTCCCTCGATTCGCGTGATCGGGTCGACGACGATATGCGAGGTCATTCCCCCTCCTTCTTTTCCGTAGTACCGCCCGATGGGGCGTCAGTATTTGAACTAGATACCGCGGCAGGGACCTTCTCCCTGCCACCAGCGGCTGAAGCGATTGCATGAGCGACAATTCCCACCCCGACAACCGCCAATAGACCAAGACCAAACTTGTCGGCTCCCGCCTCGACACCGAGTCCGGCAATTCCTGGCGCATGAATATTTGCATCAATCATGGGACGCTCATAGGCGAGGGTATCCCAGAACTCCGGTTGCGAACAGCCGATACAACCATGACCGACGCCTATCGGCCAGTTAGTACCTTCGTTATACCTAACAATTGAGCAATTGTTGTAGGTGAATGGCCCTTTGCAACCCATTTTGTAGAGGCAGAAGTTGTTTTGTGCCCCTAAATCTCCCCACTGCTGAACGTATTCGCCCGCGTCAAAGTGTGCGCGTCGTTCGCAGTTGTTGTGGATCAAATTACCAAACGCCCAAATCGGTCTCCCGGTTGAATCGAGGGCGGGTGCGGCTCCGGTCAAAATGTAATGGATCAGAGTTCCCACGAAGTTGATGGGATTCATAGGACATGCAGGAATGTTTATAACTGGAGTACCACTCACGACGGAAGAAACCCCGACGGCATTTGTAGGGTTCGGATAGGCCTTCGGAATTCCTCCGTAATACGCACAAGCTCCGGCACCTATTACGAGCGCAGCTCCCGCAGACAGCTGCTGGACCTCCTGGTAAAAAGTCTGGCCCGCAGCCCCAATGGTACAGTATGCTCCACTTTCACCCTGAGGAATCGCCCCCTCTACTACCAGCACATACTTGCCCTTATACATCTGGGCAGCAGTCTGCTTGCGAAGCTCACTTTGAAAACCGGCGGCGGCCATAAGCGTTTCGTGGTATTCAAGGGATATCGTCTGAAATAGAAGTTCTTCGACCGTCGGCCCCGCAGATCGAATAAAGGCTTCTGAGTTTCCGGCACAGTCTTGGCCTTCAATCCAGATCACCGGAACACGGTTCAACAGTGACGCCGCCTCGGCCACCTGCTTTTCGAAGATAGGTGGCAGCATAAGAGCTGCGGTCATTGCCGAAGCCCACATCATAAAGTTACGGCGGCTAAGTCGATGCTCCACGAGTAGAGCTGGTAGCGAAAGTCCACTTAGTGGCTCCATCGCCTCTACCTCTTTGAGCCTCGCCTGATACTTCTGTTTCAGTGCGAGCTGTTCAGCATCGCTTTGCTGCGATCCCCGATGCCGCAAGGCACCGCTGAACAATGAACGCCGATCCAAATCCATGTTTAGTCCTCAATTTCTACTGATTTGAGTGTTATTTCGTGGTTAGGGGCTGATATGGTTTCGCTACTGTTGCAGCTTGGACAGATCCCATTTGGAGAGTCGGCATTGCTGAAGTCGATCCCGCAGTCTAAACAGTGATACATTCGCTCAGCATTCTCGATAATCAACTCTGCATTAGCAAAGTTGGTACCCTCACTTGCGTGAGCAAAAGCCACATCAAGACTTTCGCGTTCAAGGGCGCCAGCCCCGGCTTCAACAACAATACGGACGACACGATGGCCTCCATGACCAGAAATAGCGCGCTTCACCGCAGCGGCGAGCTCCTCCGCTATTCCATGCTCGTGCATGAATTTCCTTTCCCCCAAGGTTTCTGAGACTGGATGAACAGCCGTCCCCTGGCGGCTCACCTCGAAGCAGTCTCAGGTACGAGGATATCGGAAAGTAAGGGGCAAAAGTCCTTATCGATAGGGAAATATTCACCTAGTAAAAAATATCAATAGAGTTTCAACAATTTGACTTCGCGTTTCTTTGATATAGGCAAGGAGTTTCTATATTTTCACTGTAGTTGACTTGTTTGATCGGCTTTCATTTTGCCGACATAAGCCCAGGTAGGAGTGGTGCGCAATGGATGCTTTCCCTTTGCTCTACGCGGGAGTAATGCAAGCGATAGACTTTCCAATCTGAGCAACTTTGTAAGCCCCACCGCTTGGCACGGAATAATTTATGGAGAAAAAGGGAAAATAATACGAACCAGCCTAAATCGCTCCGACTTGCTGGTCCCATCAAAAGGCCCTAGCGGCTATCGTGTTTAGATGCTCGGGCATAGGGCTTCGAACTTCAAGGGCGGCCTAGAAAAGACTTTTAGTTCGCCAGCAAAGGTAGCCGCTGTCGGATTCTTGCTTGGAGGACTTTATCTAGTCTCAAGGATTCTCGGGGCTGGCCACGGGAGCGCAGCATCCTTGATCGTTGCCGGTAGCCAGTATGTCAAGCCAAATAAACTCGGAGTGGCCATTCCGATAATCAAAGGTTCAGGATACGACGGCCAGTTTTACTTTAGATTAGCCCTGGACCCCTTCTCCTTCGCGAGAACACACTCCGGGATTACTTTCGATAATCCCTTTAGGGCGCAACGGATCATATTCCCCCTTCTGTCATGGTTGATCGCCTTGGGAGATCCTCACCTGGTGCCAATTTCGATGCTCGTAGTCGAACTACTCTCCTGGAGTTCTATCGTCTATTTTGCAGCACAATTGGCCAGAACGGCCGACAGAAGTCCAGCCCTAGGAGTAGTTGTTGCGGCGTTCCCAGGCTACTTCTTTAGCGTCGGGCGTGACCTCACCGAACCGACCGCTACCGCACTCCTGCTGGCTGGGACCTTCTACTTAGAAAAGGCCCACTACTGGAGGGCGGCGTCATTTCTGAGTCTCTCGGTTCTCACGAAAGAGACGGGCATGGTGGTGGTGTTTTCGCTGTTTGTTTTATGGGTCATGTCCCTAATCGACTGGTCAGGGTCTAAAAAAAGAGTTCGCATGCCCGTATACTCCTGGCTAATTCCCCTGCTTTGCTTTGGAGCCTGGCAACTCTTCTTGCGACTAGTTGAACGAAACGAGCCCCTCCGTAGTGATATTTCAGGAAATCTATCCCTGCCCGCTATTGCAATGATCCGGGGCATCTGGGACCGAATGCTAAACCCCGTACCCTTAGGAAATACCCTTTGGATCGTCCAATTCGGCTCGTTGACACTGCTAGCTATAGTCGCACTATCGAAATTAAGATCAAAATCGGTTCCTCCTCTATTCAAGGTCACCTTTATCACGATGCTTGCCCTTGCAATAAGCCTTTCGAAGGAAATATGGCTTAATGATAACTATCTGCGCAGCGTAGACCTTATATGGGTATTCGGTTGGCTGATATTAATCTTTTCTGGGTCGCCAATTCGAAAAAGATATTGGGTCCTATTGACCGCCACAGCGATGACTGCAGCGCAGTTGGTTTTCTTCATTTAAACCTACATCACACAACAAACGTTTCATATGTCGATCCGCAAAGCACAGTATTCAGTCCGTTGCACGCCCAGCGCAATGACGTTTTGTGATTGATGGATCTTCATCTGCCTGACCTGATTCATTTAATCATCGCGACGGTATAAGTTCCGAACCGCTTCGTCCTGGTCCAGGGATCACGCTCAATTCTCGAGGGCTAATCTGCTCGCCACAGGACGAACAGATGGAAACTGACTCACAAACAGATCCACATCTTTCATGTACAACCAGTAAAGGTGGCCCACCAGGAGCGGCATATCGGTCCCCCCATTGCTTCATCGCATTGAGCACCGGCCATAGGTCGCGTCCCTTTTCAGTAAGCCGATATTGGTCACGGGGCGGATGGTCACAGTATCGAACTTTTGATAGAACGCCTGCTTCAACCAGCCGGGCAAGCCTCCTCTGCAGAATGTTGCTAGATATTCCAAGGCGGCTTTTAAACTCATCGAACCTGCTTACACCAAGGAAAGCATCACGAACGATCAACATGGCCCACCACTCGCCTACAACATTCAAGCACTGAGCGACCGAGCAGTCCATGTCCGAAAAGCTCTTATGTTCCATGTGGCCAATTGTAGTCACTTGCATAATAGAAGCTAGCATGTATAGTGTTCGTAATGAAGTTGACGGCGAGAAAAACGACCAGCCTTGGCCATGACGGCAAGTCAACCGCGATATTTGTGGTCACCGCGCTAGGCGCTTACATGGCCTCATTGGATCTTTCGATTGTTAACGTGGCTTTCCCGTCCCTCGAAAGGTCCTTCCCTCACGATGCGACCTCCACCCTTGCCTGGGTAATAACCGGCTACAGCGTCGTTTTCGGATCTCTGCTTGTCGTTGCGGGTAGGACAGCGGACCGTCTCGGAAGGCGAATGGTGTTTTTCTGGGGTCTCGCGGTATTTTGCGGTGGCTCTGCAGTATGTGGTCTCGCGCCATCGGTTGTTATTTTGATCGTGGGCAGGGTAATAGAAGGAGCCGGTGCAGCTGCGATGCTCCCATCCTCCTTGGGCCTACTGCTCGGTGCGTTCAACGCCGAACGAAGATCGCAGATGGTGGCATTGTGGGGTGGAATCGGGGCATTAGCGGTTGCTACAGGTCCATCACTTGGGGCCAGCCTCATTTCAATAGCTAGCTGGCATTGGATCTTTTACGTCAATATCCCTCTTGGACTCGTCGCATGGCTCTTCGGTCGTTCGGTGCTGGTCGAGTCAAAAACAGACAGCGAAAAAGCGACACCCGACTACTTAGGTGCGGTGCTCGTAGCGTTGGCCCTCGCCGGAATCGTCTTAGGAATATCACAAGGCCCAACCTGGGGCTGGACTAGTGCATCAATTATCTCGTCTTTCGCCGCCAGCATCGTTTTGGGCGTCGTATTCCTGGTCCGATCTGCTCACCATGATTCGCCGGTACTCGACTTGAATCTTTTCTCGCAGCGTTCATTCACGTTTGCTAATGCTGCGACCTTGTTATACGCAATGGGATTCTTTGCGATGTTACTGGGCAACATCCTATTTCTTACCAGCGTGTGGCACTACTCAATACTCTCTGCTGGCCTTGCGGTAACTCCAAGTCCCCTTGTAGTTGCCGCCGTCTCAGGCCCCGCCGGAAGGTTGGCTTCGAGAATCGGTTTCCGCCAGGTCCTGACGATTGGTTCGATACTCTTCGCTGGCGGATTGGCCTGGTACGCTGTCCTCATCGGCCTACACCCCGAATACCTCGCCCTTTGGCTCCCGGCAACCATCATCACTGGCCTCGGTATCGGCTTCACCTTTCCAGTTTTGAGCGCGGCGGCGGTCTCCAGCCTTCCCAAAGAGAGATTTGCGGTAGGTAGCGCAGTAAATCAGACGGCAAGACAAATTGGAGGCGCTTTCGGTATCGCCTTGATGGTAGTCATTCTCGGATCGACCCATAGCTCCGTAGCCGCCTTGATTAACTTCCATCACTTATGGTGGTACGCTGCATCGATGGCTGCGATGTCCGGTCTCGCAAGCCAACTGATTCGTACACACGCGCCACTTGATAGGGTTAATTAATTCCTGACGAAAGGCGGCAATCCCCGAGATTTCGTCGCAGTTATTTCGTCCTCGGCACCTGCATTCAAGCCCACGAGCCGTTCGTAAACGGATGAGTAGTTACCCATCAAAGCACAAAGATCCCTTGCCACAACCCAGCAAACCGATATGCGAGATAATATTCAACGGACCCGGCCCGTCCTAAGCAAACTGCATTGGTTAGGGACAATTACGCAGATCAGGGGCACGAATACCACTCAGGTGATTGGCTTACGCACGGCTCGCCAGGCACGAATGTACTGCCCTCACAACCATCCCTCGACACTTTCGGAATCTATCGATCGATCGCCATGACAGCGACGGTGAAATGGCGAACCGCGGTAGGCCACTCCTGAGCCTGCTCCATCACGAATTGGGCCAAATGCGATTTGGGATCGAAACTGCTAACTGTTAGTTCGACATACACAAGTACTTATCAGTGGCGCTCCGATCTATTTTACTTTAGGTCATGGGACAACTGGCACCTATCGGCATAGCAGCAAAAGAGCTTGGTGTGCACCCTGACACACTTCGGCGATGGGAAGAAGAGGGCCACATAGAGCCGGTCCAGCGCACTGCTGGTGGCAGAAGAGGCTACGCCTTAGCCAAGCTGCACCACCTCGCTCCACGCCAGGCATCATCGTCGAGGGCGACGATTGCCTAGGCCAGGGTATGCACAAACCGCCTGGGGACGACTTGGTGTACCAGGTGGCACTGCTCGAATCCTTCTGTGCGGCTAACGGCTGGAGCTGCGAGTTCGCGCTTTCTGAATTAGTGGGCGCTAACGGACTCGAACCGCCGACCTCAGCCGTGTGAAGGCTGCGCTCTAACCAACTGAGCTAAGCGCCCTAGAGATATCGAACCTACCATGACAATCGATCAATCGCTGCGCATAAATTGCTCATTGCCAACCTGAGGTTGCCGCATTCCAGTAGACCATCTTCGGAGCCTAGATGCTTTATTCATCGCTCTTAGAGCTTTAATCCGACTACAGAACGTATCCATTGGGTATCTGGCACCAAAAAAAGCAACTGAATACTTGCCATTGACATCGCGGCTTCGTTCCCACTTAACGCGGACTTACCGTGATGATGGGCTCACAGCCACAAAAGATTTGACGATTTAAGATTTGACGATTTAGTGGTCAAGACGGGAGCGAACACACATTCAAATCGGGTCATCTACAACTCAACAAGGTACATTACTACATAGTACAGTACGCGTGTTCGCCACCTGTTGCAACACTCCTTCGTCGGAGGCAGGGAAAGGGCGATGGCACCTTTGCACATATAAGTGGCAGACCTTGACTTGAGCATGACTCTAACATGACTTTAGGTTGCCATTTCCAGCCGGTGGAGCAGATCGTGTCCCCAACCTACCATCCACCGTCGGTTAGGCAAATCTCAAAGATTTATCCAGCGCCACGACTCAAGCAGAACCCATTCATAGTGCATAGACTTAGAGCCGTGAAAACTCCTTTGTCTAAGACTGAACAGAAGGTCGGCTTTGCGATCCTCCTGTACGCCCTTATAGCCATTTGTGCGCTTTGGATACC
>JAKBHQ010000380.1 GCA_021836665.1 Thermoplasmata archaeon | reverse complement strand
CTATCCTCCAAGGAGATCGCTAAGGCCAGCGGTGCCGTTTCGGCGGCGACCGTGAATACGGCTCAACCCACCAAGGTTCGGGTTTGTGAGGCATTGGTCACGTCACAAAGCCCATCGGGTAAGAGATCGAGGGTCGAATTCAGGGGTAACTGTGGCTCCATTCGCGCTCTTTCGTCGAATCCAAATCTTAAGGTGACCATGCTCCAAACCAGAAGTTTTACCTACAACACCTCAGGGGGCTGAAATTGTGACAATTGCGAAACTGGTCGGAAACTGATTCGTAGTCGGAAACACGAAATATCACCGTTCAGTGCGCTGAGCGACCTTGCGTTGATCTGTCGAGGCGAACGATAGCTTTGCGCAATTTCTGTCATACAGATACCAGTCTCAGCAGGGCTGATAGTAGTTTGCTTTAATTACCACCTCTTAGCCACTCGGTTGGGAGTACTGGAAAAGCAGGTGGAAAGATGAATGGGCACATCGCCGTCACAAGCCTCGTCCAATTAGTTCGGCCGGATGCGGTGCGCTTTCGCTGAGTCTTTTACGGGGGAAATTCTGGAGGCTTCCTGGCTCGGGGGCCCAGCGGACACCCAGGGTATTATGCCATCAATACCGACCGGATTGAAACCGGTCCGGGCGACCATTACGGTCTTCGTATTCTCTTCCATTGGACTGGTTAACCCGCAAACTTCGCAAGAATACCTTATTTGGGTCTCTTCTAAGTGGTGTTCGGGTCTCGCAGCGCTATAGCGCAGTCCATAGTGTTCCACCTTGGATCGATGGGTTGAAGGTCTCAACCATGTTTATTGGCCATAAAGACCAGTTCGCTCTTGGGTGACCCGATGACAGCGTCCGCTTTTCCGTAAGCCATGGTCGTCTTAGCGAGAAATTTAGCCTTGAAGACTTTCGTAGCGATCTAATCATGGTTCACCATAGGGGACTTCGCCCTTTTAACGAGTCAACTTGCCCTAGCGATCTGGTTATTTGTCAGGTGATTATGCGATGAGGTTTGATTCGCCAGTAGCCTTAAGAGGTCGGCTCTGCTCGCTTGGCCTTGGGTCAGCTCATCTTTCGTCGGTACTAGGTGAGGCGGGCCGGGGCTGATTTAGCGTGTCATGGATGAAAGAAGTCGTAGGTGTCGCCGGTTGCGGTAGCCGTCTCATCTGCTCGGCAGTTAATCCAAAATATACGCTAAATCACACCTCTGTTCTTGGCGAGTGGCGCATAGCTCACCTGAACGACGAAGCTCACCAACCAGTCCCCTGTGGAGACTCGGAGGGCGAAATCGTATATAGAGCCTATCTAAGACCAGCGGTAGTGTCGGCAATCCTCGGTCGGCAAAGGCGCCAATATTGGCACGGTATCAGGAAGAGCGGGTGTGGACCGGCGAATATGTCCACCGTAAGCGGACTCGAGAGTATCGGTCTTTTGGGGTGGGGAGATCGTCATTTTGTTTGCCTTTTCAGAGTAAGCGCACCAAGTGCGAGGGATAATGGTATTGCGATTACCACCACCGTCAGGTCGACGCCTGTAGCGAGATTCCATGTCGTGCTCGAGGCCGTTCTGGAGGCTCCATCAATGGCATAAGACAAGGGGAGTAAGTCGGAAAGAAACTTGAGGGCCTGTGGCATCTGATTACGAGGTGTGAAAATTCCAGAAAGCAGCATCTGAGGAAATATGAAAGCAGGCAGAAACTGCACGGCTTGAAACTCTGAGTTTGCAAAGGCACTAAGTAGCAATCCTAGCGAGGTGCCCATGAGCGCATCGAGCAGCGAAAAGAGTAGCAGCATTACGATGTTGCCGTTAGTTGTTAACTCGAGTGGCCCGAATGTGACAAGTAATACGAGGACTACCTGTAGGACGGCCAAAATCCCAAATCCTAGCCCGTAACCGGCGAGTATTTCGAACTTAGAGATTGGTGAAGTTAGTAACCGCTCGAGGGTTCCAGACATCCGCTCGCGCAGCATTGCGATAGAAGTTACTATGAACATGATCGTGAATGGGAACAAGGCAATCAACATCGGGGCCAAATTGTTGAACTCAGCTATTTGCGCGCCAAAGAGGTAACGAAGTAGCACCATCAGCAAAAGTGGGACCCCAAGGAGCAGAACGATCGTGCGGGGATCGTGCCTCAACTGCTTTAAAAGGCGCTTAGCCGTGGCAAAAAGACGACTAGAACTCACTTTTGGCTCGCTTTGCCAGAGCAAGGAATGCTGAGTCTAAATTGTCCGTTTCGGTGGAAGCTTTAAGGGTCGCTGGGGTTGAGTGGAACATTATTTTTCCGTCTCGGAGAAGTACCAGATCATCACAGCGTTCAGCCTCATCCATTACGTGACTTGAAACGATTAAGGTACAGCCTTGTTTGGCTAGCTCATGGAAGTAATTCCAGAGTTCTTCTCGTAGTAGTGGGTCTAATCCAACCGTGGGCTCATCCAGGACAAGTAGTGACGGCGATGGTAGAAGGGCAATGGCTAAGGAGAGGCGAGCCCGCTGACCCCCTGAAAGGCTCGATACAAGCTGCTTTTGAGTTCCAGCTAGCGAAACCGTATCTACGACCTCGCGTATCCGTGAATAGGGGAGCGAGAATATTGACCTGAAGTAGTCCAGGTTTTCCAGGACTGTTAGATCTAAATAGACTGCAGGGGATTGCGAGACGTAACCTACTTTTCTACGTAGCTCTTTGGCTCCGGCCGATATGCCCATAATGGTGATTGTGCCCGAGTCGATCCGTTGGACGCCCACCATACAACGCATTAGGGTGGATTTACCAGATCCACTCGCCCCCAGAAGTCCAGTTACCCTTGCGCCGAGGATTTCTAGAGTTAGGTTGTTCAGGACTAGTTTTCCACTCCTGCGAACGCACAGTCGATCGATGTCAAGTACCGCTTCCACCTGCACAAACCTACCATGGGCATAAAGAGCCCGTGCCTATCTTTGGCTATGGGTCAGCTCTAGCGAAACTAATGGAACTTGCAGCATGCTCCGTTTTACCAATCGTCGAGTCTGGTGAATTGGCCGGAGGAGATTTTGATGGCCGGCTTTCGCTAATCCTTGCCAAGCAGAGACTTAGCCTCCGCAATGGTCATGTCCGGCGATGGAACAACGAGGTCAGATGGAGTCAGATCGGTGTCTTGGAGCTCTACCCCCGACTTGGCGAGCAGCTTCTGGAGGCTGTCAGCGCACTTTGCGAAACTCGCCTCGTCGCCGGAATTAATTGCAGTTTCCATTGCTACATCGAGTCCCTCAAGTGCCGGCTTGATGGAAGAAGGCACCCGATAGCGAGTAACTCCTGCGATCCTTACAACCAGGTTGTCTTCATTGCCGGCTGGAATCGCAGCCCCAACTTCGCCAGCCGCCTGACCGGCCTTGGCCTGCTCTAGAGATGCCTGCGAACTAGGTGCGGAAGTACTTTGGGTTAGTCCCAACTCGGCCTTCATTTGCTCCAATTGGAGGTTGATGTTTCCCTCGCTCGAATTGGCCCTCAGGGCCGCTTCAATGTCGTCCTTTGGTCCGCCAATCGCAATTTGGTCAAGGACCCCACTGTCCGCCAATTCACCAACGGCGGCTGACCTGGCCTGAGCCTGGGTGATTTTTTCCTGTGCGCGGTCCATCATCAAGGTAACATCTGTCATATGTTCAGAAAGGCCGGTCAGATTTTCCATCGCCTGGGTTGAAGCCTTTGCAGCCGTGTACTGGGCTTTCATTGTCTCTCGTTGCGAACGGAAAAGCTCTAGCTTTGACGACAGCTTTTGAGCGGTGGCTTCCAGGGCCTGCTCCTGTCCTTTCAGCTGCTCAATCTGTGGGTCTAGCGCCGTCACCTGACCCTCAAGACTCTGCGCCCTTCCGAGTGCCGTTTTCGCCAGTTCCTCCTGGCCCTGTTGCAGTGCCTGCCTAGCCTGTCCCTGCAACTTGTCGTACTGGGCTTGCAGCTGGGCCCTCTGGGCTTCGAGCCTCTTCTGGGAAGTGAGGACATCGGCGATGCTCCTGCGTACCTGCTGAAGGTTTTCTAGCATCTTTTCATAAGAGAGGTCAAGCGCCTCAGTTGGATTTTCAACTTTATTGAGGGCGGTATTGGCCTTCTGTTGAAAAACCTGAGACATCCTACGGAACAGGCTCATCTGGAAACTCTCCTAAATCCCTGCGGCTTCATCCGAAATAGTCCGCATCGCACACTCATAATGTAGTTTGATCTTAGAGCTTGTTAGGTTCTAACTTGGAAACTTATTGGAACAGGGCTCAATTGCTCTGGAATTGTCGGGTGCCCTCGCTATCAGGTTCGTAATGCGAAGTCCGTTAGATCCGTGCCGATCGGTCAGGACCGACGTCACCTTTCCTCGTGCCGAGGTTTCGACTAAATCCTAATCACCCGCGCCGGAGAAGTATTGTCGCTGTGTCACTGGTGCAAGTACCCTTCGGGGCTTCTAGTTTGTACTACAGGAGTAAATTCCTTTGGTTTGCCCTCTATCGACACAACAGAGGTGTTCGCAGTTTGACATTCACAATGCAAGACCCCAGAGTAAAGGCCTTTAAGGAGACGATTCTGAGGTTTGATTACTCGTTGGTCGTAGTAGTCCTCGGCATAGCGACCATGGGAATCGTCATGGTCTATTCGGCTACTAAGGATAAGCTGGCGGCAGCTGGCCTAAGTCCACAGTATTACCTGCAAAGGCAGGCCATATTCGTGGCGATCGGTCTCGTCGTGATGATTGTTGTATCGTTGATCGATTACTCCAAGCTTGCAAACTTGTCATACATTGCCTATGGCGGTATTTTTCTCGCGCTCTTAGGGGTGCTAACTGGGATAGGCAAGAGTGCGCTCGGGTCTCAGAGGTGGTACCAACTGGGACCATTCCAACTTCAGCCCTCCGAATTTGCGGCCCTAGGGATGATTATGGCCGTCGCCTACTATTACGAGACGCACCAGGGCGAAAGCAGCTTGAAGAGCCTTGTGACGGTGTTGGTTATGGCACTGATACCGATGGGATTGGTCATTAAGCAGCCGGACATCGGTACCGCTCTGATCATGGGGATAGTGCTGGCTGGAATGCTGGTGGTTGCTGGTGTCCCGCTACGCTATCTACTGCTGCTCGGCATTGGTGGAACCCTCGTAATCTTTCTCGTAGTCCACTTTGGGATTCTTAAGCATTACCAGGTCCAGAGACTAACGGCGTTTTTGAATCCGAATAAGAACGCACTCACCACCGGCTACAACTTGACCGAGTCAAAGATTGCCATCGGCTCGGGGTCCCTGTTTGGTAAAGGACTCTTTAATGGTCCGCAGACGAACCTCGCTTATGTGCCGGAACAGCAGACGGACTTCATCTTTACGGCAGTGGGCGAGCAGCTCGGCTTCATCGGCGCAGGTGGATTGCTCATTGCGTATGGTTTTTTATCCTTTAGAATTTGGTCGGCGATGAAGTCTGCCAGGGACCTTTTGGGGAGGTTACTCTGTGGGGGCATCTTCGCCTTAGTCGTCTATTCGGTTTTCCAGAATGCCGGCATGACTATGGGAATCATGCCGATTACCGGTATCCCGCTTCCGTTCATGAGCTACGGGGGATCTGCTACCGTAGCCTTTTCAATTTGCATGGGTTTCGTGCTTAATGTCGGAATGAGGAGAAGCCGTGCCGAGCGATACTAATGCGTCAAAGGCGGTAGATGAAGGGATCGATACGGAGCTTGAGCCTCCCGATACCGGAGACGAATCGATAATTCCGGGTCAAGTAGAGGCTCGAACGGAAATAGGTACTGAGCGACTCCCGGAGTCAGAAGACGTTGATCAAGAGCCAGTTGCCCTATTTAATGAGGCCTTGCTGAATGTGCCTTTCCGAGAGGTTGAACTCGATTCGGCGTCAAAAGTCGAGAGGCTCAGACCGGCTGAGGTTCAAGACGTCGGGGTAGCACTACCGGAGACCTATGCCAGAATGCGCCTGCGACTCACCGACGACTACTCTCAGCAAGTCGATATTCCTATCTCTCTGGAACAGGCCTCCGCCCTATCCGCAGTGGTGCGGGGAATCAGCCCTCCGCGGCCTTTTTCGAACACGCTCACTTGTGAGATTCTAAAGGCATATGGACTAGTAATCGAGTTCGTGGCCATAGTCGGAAGATCAGGCGGGACATATTTGGCAGAAGTCACCTTGAACTCGCCGAGCGCCGGGCTCAAGAGCTTCCCGGCTAGGCCTTCGGACGCTGTCCTGTTGGCGTTGACTCAGAGTCCGAGGGCGCCGATTCTGGTCGACAGACTGCTGATTCCCTAACTGGCTTTAATCATGGCCCGAGGTGTTAAATGTGGCGACGACCTTTTATTTGATTGATCGGAAATCCTCAGCAACAGCGCGATCAGAACATAGTTTGCCACCAGACTGGAGCCTCCGTATGCTACGAAAGGGAGGGTAACTCCAGTTAAGGGAAGTAATCTCGTCACTCCGGCCATAATGAAGAAGGCTTGTAAGCCGAGTGTCAAAGATAGTGCGGCACCGCAGAGCGATGCGAACTGTGAGTCCGCTCGCCGAGCGGCCTTTAGGCCGAATCCAACGAGTAGGATGAAAAGGAACAGAATTGCGGTCGTGCCTAACAGGCCCATTTCTTCTCCGATGGCGGCGAAGATAAAGTCCGATGTCACCACTGGAATCAGACCCGGGTGACCATGGCCGAGGCCAGTCCCTGAGATTCCGCCAGAACCGAAGGCGTACTGCGCCTGGACCAGCTGATAACCGATTGTCAGGGAGTACTTCCAGGGGTCCAACCAGGTGGTAATTCGCTCGCTCACCTGCGAGAATAACTTTGAGGCGACCAATGCTCCAACGCTGAAAAGGATGCTACCAAAGATCAAGTACCAGCTATTCGAGGTGGCGATCCAGAGGGCAAATATAAAGACCAAAAAGATCAAAAGGGAGAACCCCACGTCCCTTTCGGCGGTCATTATCAATAGAGAGATCGCCCAGGCGACGAGTATCGGTCCACCTGCACGCAGAGCGCCAGATGCTTTTCGGATGTGAAATGGCGAGAAATCGCTTAGAACTTCACGTTTCTCAGTCATGTACGAAGCAAAGAATATGGCGAGCATAATCTTTGCTGCTTCTACGGGCTGAAAACTGAGCTGACCCAAGTGGATCCACAATCTCGCGCCGTTTATGTTTTCACCGATAACCGGGGCCAGTGGTAGGAGAAGCAGGATGACACCGCCAAGCATGAGGAGGTATCGGTACTTGTCGAGAAGCTCAATTTTAGGGATCAAGGC
>JAKBHQ010000391.1:2518-7277 GCA_021836665.1 Thermoplasmata archaeon | reverse complement strand
TACCCCAACCTATCTACCAGCAACTATGTGATTCAACGACTGTTGAAACTGGCCAAAATAGCCCCAAAATCCGCATTAATTGGCCATATTTAGGGTTGGACTGCGAAAGATGGGTTCGCCCGCCTTCCCTCTTCTACCTGGCAAAGCGTTCACTCAATAGAGGCGCACGCCACTATCCGTTCGGCTTATCCTTCCTCGGCTGCAGTTTTGAGACTACAGTCGGCGGTGCGATCTCATAGTGGGATTCATGCAGGGTAAATCGGCCTTGTCCTGAGGTTATTGCGCGCAGGTCAGTTGCATAGCGCTTCATTTCAGACCTAGGAACCAGTGCGATCAAGGTCGCACGTTTGGTTTCGGGATCGAGATCGGTTTTGGAGACTTTCGCTCTTTTTGAATTTAAATCACCGAGGATGTCTCCTTGGAATTTAGCGGGGGCAATAACGGTGATTTCATCGATTGGCTCAAGAACTACCGGTGACGATTGGGCAAATGCTTCGTGAAAAGCTAAGGAGCCGGCCATTTTGAAGCTCATTTCGGACGAATCCACGGGATGGTACTTTCCATCGACGAGATGAACTGCGACGTCAACCACGGGGAAGCCAAAGTGTCCCCCGTGAGCCATCGCCTCTTGGATACCTTTTTCTACCGCTGGAATGAAGTTTCGCGGTATCGCTCCGCCAACAATCTCGTCCAAGAAACTGAAGCCTTCACCACGTGCCAAAGGTCGAATTCTGATGTTAGCAACCCCGTACTGCCCATGTCCACCGGTCTGCTTCTTATATTTGCCTTCGGCGGTTGCTTCGGCCGTGATCGATTCCAAGTAAGGGATTTCCGGCTCGGAATAAGTGGCTTCTACGCCGAACTTTCTAGCTGCCCTCTCCAAAGCTATGGAAATATGTGCCTCCCCTTGTCCGGCGACAAGGGCTTTGTGACTCCGAGGATCCCTGCTGATACTTAGCGTTGGGTCCTCCTCGGCGAGTTTGAGAAGTGCGGAGAAGAGCTTTTCATCATCCTTCGAATTTACGGGCGTAACGGCTACCACGAGAAGGGAAGGTTCGAAAGTAATGCCTTTGGCATCAGAGGACCTATTTTTCGAAAGCACATCGGCTGTTTTCGCACCCGAAAGCTTGGAGAGGGCTACTATGTCGCCACGTTGGCCGTATTCGAGCGGAAGATGCTCTTTGCCCAAGAGGGTGAAAAGCTGCCCTATCCTTTCATCAGATTGTGTTCGAAGGTTAGTAAGCGCCGACGATGGACGCAAAACCCCCGACCTAACCTTTGCAAGCGAGAGTTTCCCCATAAAGGGGTCGGCAAAGGTCTTGAAGATCTGAATTTCAACATCCTCCTTGGGGTCCTCTGAAGCCTCAGGCCCGGGACCAATTTCAGCAATAAAATCTACGAGACGGTCGATTCCAATCTCTTTTACGGCCGAGCCAACAATTACCGGAAAGACGGTTGCATCTTTAACCCCTCTTGCCATGGCCATTTCCAGCTCTTGAAAACTGAGTGTTTCGCCAGCTAGATACCGTTCCATAAGTGCATCGTCGGCGACTACTATTCCCTCTACTAGCTGTTCATGAACAGAATGCTCTAAGTCTTCTATCTCCTTGGGGACAGGTACTTCTTCTGCTACCGGCGCGTTTTGGTAAACCAGGGCCCTGTCGGAAAGAATGTCAACCACCCCCCTAAAGGAGGATTCGATTCCAATTGGCAGCTCCAAGGGTGCAACACCAGCTCCGAAGTGTTCCTTGAGTGTGTCCACCGTGGCGAAATAGTCAGCCCTTTCCCTATCTGCTTTGTTGACAAATATGAGCCTTGGAATGGCGGCTTGATCCAGAAGTTCCCAAATTCGATCAGCGTCAGGGCCGATAGGTTCGGCTGCAGAGACTACGAATATGCACATCTCAACTGCGGATAAGGCGCTTTGAACCTCGCCAATAAAGTCCGCTACGCCGGGTGTGTCCAAGACATTGAGCGTAAGATCCTGCCTTGAGAGTGCCAGCAAGGTTAGTGCGATCGAATGCTTATGTTTGATCTCCTCGGGATCTGCGTCCGACAGAGTATTTCCGTCTTCGATTCTACCTATTCGTTTGCTCGCCTTGAAGAGGAAGGCTAGTGAATCAGCCAGGAGGGTCTTACCCGAACCCGCCTGGCCCACTAAGGCCACGTTGCGAATAGACCTCGAACCACCTTGAGCCATTTTGACCTCCCCAGGGACAAATCCGGGCATCTGTTACTCGGTTAACGATAAAGTTACGCGACTATTGGGTAATTTCCAACTATCAGGGCCAAATGAGGCCTTTGGTCGGTACTAAAAGGCTATTTGCCCACTGCGGATACTTATTGTGCTAGATTTAACATCGAGTGTGAGGTTCCAGCTGAGTAGGCCCTTGGAGGGTAAGTAATTTTCTGGACCACGAGGAGTTCTCATTGTTCGATGGTCATTTGAGGGAGGGTGTCGATAAGCGTACCGGCCCGTTAGGTCTGGCGCTTTCGTCAATTGGGGTAACGGCTGACCTGCTTACGCTCAGTGGGCTGGTAATTAGCCTTCTAACAGCGATAGCGATTGGTACGGGCCACACCCTGGTCGGATTTTTTGGAGTTCTCGCTTCCGGAATACCCGACCTATTGGATGGACCGGTAGCAAAAGCGTCGGGCGCCACATCAAAGCGCGGAGCCTTCTTCGATTCATTTTCTGACAGGGTAAGTGACCTCCTCCTTTTTGGAGGTATAGGTGTGCTAATGCTCCACCGCCAAAACGACCTTGTGGCGGTTGTCGCTTTCGCTGACTATGGCGTTGCGAGTCTTATTTCTTACCAGAGGGCGAAGGCGGAATCGCTGGGCTTTGTCGCCAAGGGTGGGATTATGGAAAGAGCCGAACGGGTAATTGCAGTAGCAATTGGCCTACTTCTCTCCTTCGCTCTGGTGTGGGTGCTTTGGCTGGTACTTGTTTTGAGCTTGGTTACCGCCGTCCAAAGATTTTTAAAGATTTGGAGTCAAGGTACGGCCAACATGCCAGACAAGCAGGCGAGCAGTAGGTACCTTTACCTTCAGCAACGCCGAGGAGAGTTCAAGAGGCGTTCGCAACCGAGGCGTGCAAATAGTTCCCGCAAAAGGACAGGGACCAGGGGGCCAGGCCAGCTTTCAGCCTACAGTAGGCAGAGCAGGCTAAGGGCTTCTGCTCGCATGAGGTCTTGGTGGGAGAGTCAACGATAAGTGTCGAAGTATTTCTCAGCATCCAAGACGCTGGGAGATTCCGGACCTTCGTTGAGAGCGTTTTCTCGCTTGAAAGGCAAGTTGGCGGTTTTTCCTTATGAAATAGGGTCTATTCTTGCAAGCTCCATACCTATCGGGTTCAGGCCAAAGGTCGCTAGCGTTATTGGCCCAATTGCTTATCTATCCTCCAAACAAAAAAGACATTATGCCCTACGGGCTCAGCAGCTCGCCAGTTTCGGAAGGGAGGATCAGCGGGTCCTCACCCGAAGAACAGTAGCGGTATTTACGTCCTATGTTCTTTACTGGCTCGAATCTTTGGCAATGCCTAGGTCCGAAAGGGCGGAGCTGCTGCAGAATCTCAGCTATGAAGGTTGCGACGAACTCGTCGAATACCTCCAAAATGGACGTGGAGCTATATTAGCAACTTGTCACCTTGGGAACTGGGACTGGGGTGGTAGTTGGTTTGCCGCTTATCACCACCCCTTAGCCGCTGTGGTCGAAAATTTGAAACCCGATTCTGTGGCTGAGTGGTTTTACTCATACCGCAGGGAGCTCGGAATCGATCCGATACCTCTAGATGGACCGGTGGCCGCCAAGGTCATTCAGGCGGTCAAGGATGGAAAGTTAGTAGCACTTCTGAGCGACCGTGACCTGAGTGGTTCTGGTGTGGTTGTGAACTTTTTCAATGAGAGAGTTCGGATGCCCAGTGGTGCTTCTGTCCTGTCACTTCGAACGAAGACACCTATTTTCCCCGCTGCTGTCTATCAGACTCCGAGGGGAGGACACCATGTTGTGTTTCTAGATCCGATTTTTCCGGCTGATTCTGTCGGCTCGTCGATAGCTGAAAAGGTCGGTTATATGACGCAGCTTGTTACTTCGGCTCTCGAGACGCTAATTGCCGAGAATCCGACCCAGTGGCATGTGTTGCAGCCACTGCCGATTGAAGAGGGCTAATTTTGCCGAGAGAGGCATTTTCGAGGTCCCGTCAACATTGGTCAATGGTGGATCTCGCAAGAGTGTAGACGAATCAAAATCCCTAAGTTGGTTGTGGGGCGTTGAGTCGAATTTAGGCGATCGGCTAGAGTGCGCAAGCTTACCTCATCGGTAGGACGTCATGGTCGATACACAGAGTTATGAAGGGGCAGATACGGGCCAAAAGAGCAAGAGTGAGTGATCATCGGCTATTGGCCCCTAGGTTTCGAGCATTTCCGCTTTTAAGGAGCATACGACAGTCTGTGCTCTTCAAGCGGGAGGAAACGATCACCAATTAGTGCAAAGGATATTCTCCTCTTGCAGGTGGAAAGGTCTGACTTCATGAAGGGACAACCGGCCAAGTGTGACACCACATAAGAACAATCAGGGATCATATCCTGGCTCAGACTTTACCTACCCCCAGTGCAGAATCCGATCCTGAACAGGGTTGCAAGAGTTGTCGCAGCGATGTGATGCTCTATAACAAGATCTAAGGAATTTGCGAGAGTAGATCGTTTCTTCCCCTCGTCTCAGATCCATCATGGCTGTGGCGGCAGACTAACTGGAGTAA
>JAKBHQ010000391.1:0-2508 GCA_021836665.1 Thermoplasmata archaeon | reverse complement strand
GGCTTACCTGCGCCATCTGTGGAACAGAGGTAGATATGCGGGGTCCCCGGAAGTTGATCCACAGCGAGTGTGAGTGTCCCTCGGGTTAGCTTTGTTCAGATCAGCAATCCCTGTCCGTTCCTGGGCCATTTGCTACAGGCGGCATTTCAGATGATGGGACGACTCATCATCTGGAGAGTGCGTGCAAGACCAGCAGTAACGCTGGCCGTGCTTGACGAGGCGAGAACAACTCTCGGATTAGTGAGAAGTCCGAGACGAGAACCTTGAAAAAGGTGCATCATCATGAGTGGACTCACTATTTATCACCCAGATGCGACGGCACCATGCAAAGCAGATACAGTGTGCATCACGAGGGTCGAGTTCGACAAGCGACCAAGCTGGTCCTGGTTGAGATCAAATCAGGCTAAGGCGTGGCAATTTGGAAGCGTACAAAAGCTGGTCAGGACAAAAGTTGGCTAGGAAATTAACTAGTCATTTGCCTAACTCTCTGTCGGGAGTCTGACCGCTGACAAGTTGGCCCGACGACGAAATGAACAGAGATGCCTATAGTTGCCTAGGAACTACAGTGCATCGAGGAAAGATTTTAACTTGAAGATTGCGCAGATTTCTCCTTATTCGATGAGTGTCCCGGGAGGTGTACAAGGTCAGGCGGCTGGGTTAGCTCATGCGATGCGCTCTATGGGATGCGAAGTCGACGTTATCGCTCCATCGGATATCGTGACCTCGTCGGAGTATTTTATCAACTTGGGACACAGCGTGAACTTCTCGGCGAATGGCTCGATGGCTCCGATTTCGATCTCCGCGTTCCTCGCCCACAGGATCTCCCGGATCCTAAAGGAAGGGAATTATCAGGTCGTCCACATCCACGAGCCTGCGGCACCTTTTGTTGGAATTCTCTCTTTGGCAATGGCTAAAGGAATAGTGGTTGGAACATTTCATCGAGGTGGGGTATCTGGAGTATATCGAACCTATGGGAAGTTAGTACGCGGCCTAACTAGTCGACTTGCGTATAGGTATGCGGTATCTGAGGCCGCCGCAGTCACCGCACAGAGGGCGGTCGGAGGCAGCTACGAGGTCGTTGGGAATGGGGTAGATATCGCTCGATTCAGGGACGCTTCGCCTTGGCCAAAAGAGCGATTCGTCGTATTATTCATCGGTCGGCATGAACACCGCAAGGGTCTCTCAGTGTTAATTGAGGCCGCAAAGAGGGTAGATCAGGATTTTGAAGTCTGGATAGCGGGAGATGGTGGTGAAACACTGGTATTGCGTCAAGAGACCCAGGATGACAATAGGTTTATCTGGCTGGGCAGGATCTCAGACCAAGAAGTCACTGCGAGAATGCTCGCTGCGGACGTAGTGTGCGCACCATCTTTGTACGGAGAGAGCTTTGGTCTTGTTTTGCTCGAAGCAATGGCGGCTGGCGCCGCGGTCATAGCAACTGACATATCTGGTTATCGTGATGTTGCTCGGTCCGGCAGAGAAGCAATTCTGGTGAGGCCCGGCGATCAGCTAGCCTTAGCTTCGGCACTGCGTCGCCTGATGGTTGAGGATGGGCTGAGACAAGGTCTCCAAGAGCAGGGACTAGCCAGAGCCGAGGAATTCTCGATGGCAAAGCTGGCGGAAAAGTATATCGCCAAATATGAGGAGTTAATTCTCAAAGGACTTAATGACTCTGTTTAGCGACCTTTGATTTTATGCTTCTACTAGTGTTGACAAACTTGGATAAGGGTACCGCCTGGGCCGGACGACCACTTCTAGAGCCTTCGAAGCGTCGAATTGAGGCTCTGTCTGCCTTTTGGCCGCTGGGGCTCATATTCTCGGTAATAGCCTATTTGGCCAGCTACCTCGTCACCTCGACGCTTAAGTTGAGTTTTGCGAGCATAATAGCAATTCCGGTTGGTTTGGCGGTGGGCCTCATCGCTATCGAGGTGCTTTACATATCATGTGCGAGGTTCGCTATAAATAGATTTCGGTTACTCACTCCAGAGCCGCATTTCGCATCAAGGCTCGAGAGCCTCCTGGATAGTCTCGGTGTTACAGTCGGGATTGATCAAGTTAGTTTTGCGGTGGTTGATTCTGATTTCCCCAATGTCGGGTCGTTGTACAACGGCAAGATGCCGACGATTATCTTTACCTCGGGAGCGGTTGGATTTTTCAACAGGGTCGAGCTTGAGGCGGTCGTCGCGAGGGAGTTGATGAGGATTAAGTCTGGTGTTTGTCAGCTTGAGGCACGATTGGCCTACGTAAATGGGATGGTCGGCCTCTTCTCGGGGGGATCTCCAAAGAAGTTGTCGGCCGGTTCGGTAGCCCGAGTCGCTCTGGCAGATATATCGGGTGTTTCGGTGACCCGATATCCACCGGCCCTCGCATCGGCACTGAGCAGATTGAATGATATCGAGTCTTTGGGCCAATCTTCATCAAAGCCGTTTAAAGTGACGGCAGCGTCTTGGTTGGTGCCGGGCCTTCCGGGCATTTCCCTTGACGAAAGGATTGCCGAGCTAAAGCAGC
>JAKBHQ010000500.1 GCA_021836665.1 Thermoplasmata archaeon | reverse complement strand
ACGGAGACCGTATGTATCGTCGCTAAGTCATGGGATTATCACGTGAAGGAAGCACTACGAACCTCGCTCGAAGAGGGGGTCAAGATGGTGCACGATTCCGTTTCCTACTTAGTCGCAGGGGGGCAGAAGGTTTTTTTGGATGCCGAACACTTCTTCGATGGTTATAAGGCCAATCCAAAGTACGCTCGTCGGATTTTATTAGCGGCACAGGATGCCGGGGCCTCCTCGCTAGTCCTTTGCGACACCAATGGGGGGAGCCTTCCTTTTGAGGTTGAAGAGATAGTTGGTTCCCTACGAGGTGACTTTTCGGTCGATCTTGGCGTGCATTTTCACAATGATTCCGGCTGCGCTGTTGCTAACTCCTTGGCGGCGGTTCGTGAGGGAGCTACCCAGGTTCAGGGGTGTGTAAACGGTTATGGGGAGCGGACGGGCAATGCCGATCTGACCAGCACTATTCCGAATCTGACACTCAAGATGGGCGTTGATACGATTCCGAGGGATCGCATCAAGGTCTTGACCTCGGTTTCGAGGCACATATCCGAAATCGTTAATCTTGCGCCATCCAATCAGGCTCCATACGTTGGCCACTCGGCATTTGCCCATAAGGCTGGACTCCACGTTTCGGCCTTGGTAAGAAAGAAGGACGCATACGAACATATTGATCCCTCTGAAGTTGGCAATGGAACGAGGTACGTCGTTTCCGAGATGGCCGGGAGGCAATCCGTTGCCATCAAGGCCCAAGAACTTGGCCTTGAGCTAGCAGGGGATGAGGTAAAGACGGTCCTCGAGGACCTAAAAGACCTAGAACATAAGGGTTACCACTTCGAAGCCGCAGATGGTTCACTGGAGCTTCTGATGCGAAAGGCCAAAGGTTGGTTCCAACAGTATTTCACTTTGGAATCCTTCAGGGTAATGACCGACTACCGCGAAGGTGGTGAGGCAATTACAGAGGCCACGGTCAAGCTATATATTGGTGAGGACCGAGTTATCGCGACAGCAGAGGGCAACGGTCCGGTCAATGCACTAGACGGGGCTTTGCGAAAGGCTTTATCTGGCCACTTTTTCGAGCTCTCCCAGATGTATCTGACCGATTTTCGGGTCAGGGTATTGGATTCGTCGCTGGGCTCTGGTGCGGCGGTTCGGGTGCTACTCGACTCCACCGACGGTTCTGACAGCTGGGCAACAGTGGGAGTTTCGCCGAACATAATCGAAGCATCATGGCACGCTCTCGTGGATTCGATCGTGGTCGGTCTATTAAAGCTTACCGGAGTTGAGGCTTCGAGTTAGTCAACTGGCTAGCGAGCGAATAGGCTCTAATTGAGACGTTATGTGACCCTCGTTGGAGGTTTTTCTAAGTGACACAGCCCGACTACGTACCAATTGCTGAATCTGAGGAGGTTCGGAAGTTTTGGGTCCAGCCTGCATCTCCCGAGGCCGGAGTTGTAAAGGCTAGTCAACTCAGCCTTCCTGATCAACACCGAGGTGACAGGAGGGGTAGTCCTGGCCCGGATATGGGTTACGCACTGAAGTTAGGCCAGAGGTTAAAGGGAACACTCGAGTTATCCCCCCACGAGCACGAAGAGGATGCGATCGCTGCAGTAGTGGCGCTGGCTATGAAGAGGGCTTCACTATTCGGAAGGGCTCCCGTCTCGACAGACCTCGAAGTCTCTGCGAGTCTCCTCGGATACAGAGGGGGCGTTTCACTCGAAATCAAGGCAAAAACGGCCAAACTTACCTTCGGGGTTTCTCATGATTACCAGCGCCTTAGGACACTGGTCGACTCGGTGATTGAAGAATCTCTTCGCCTTCCGCTCGATAAGGCAAAGGCTCTCGCTGCGAGCTAATTCATCGGATCCTAACGGGCGAGGCTTTTGACCCGTCAAAAGGATACGGTCCTAATGCCAAAATGGATATAGGCATTTATGGACGGGTTTACTGATTAGAAAAGGGTGGGACGCTAGCGTCCCACCCTTTTTTGGGAGTACTAAACACGAATCAGGTTTTATTTTCCCGATAGAAATCTCTCCAGATCAGTCTGTAAATCCCTATCTTTTCGGGTATCGATCGAATTCCCGGTATGAAGGGGACCAGCAACAGGGCTAGGGTCAGGACGGCCATTGTCGACATGACAAGGGCGTCGGCGTTCCCAGATGAGGAATAGGGCGGAATCTGATACCACATGGTGTACAGCCAGAGCCAAGGCTGCCCCGGAAAGTTCCCGGTCTCGTTCATCATGCCCCATTGGGTTCCTAATAGGTGGTCGGTTTGTGCCAGCTTGGCTAGATAGCTACCGTCGGAGATGAAGAGCAAAGGTTTGGTGTAGTTGGTTTCATAGAATTGACCCGAACCTTCCACCGCTCCGTCGAGTGCCCCCGACTGGGCCATATTGAGCTCCTGACTCATCAGTTCACCAATTGGTCCAGAGTTCGACTTTGGCATCGATACCGTTTCGCCAACTTGCTTGGCCTTGGCCAAGGCTTTGTCATAGGCATCCATCCATTTTCCCTGGACCGAGCTGGAGGAACTTTTCCACACAGCGATGGCCTGGGTCAATGCGGGATTGTTGGGCAGAGTAGAAAGTGGATTCAGGACAAAGTCATTGGGTGGATTGACCCTAATGTGTACGCCAACTAAGTTTTCGAGCGAAATGGGTCCAATATATTGGCCGGTTCCGTGGACGGCGTTGTAAGGCGCACCATAACTCGCTGAAGGTGACGTGCCCGCCAACTCTTCGGCGGCAGTGGTGACAAAGTCGACGGGATCGGCTATCGACCACCTTTTCAATGTGGCTGGCGAGCGATCGGGAGAAGAAAATACCACCGATAAAAGTACCGTCGCCACGACGACTACGATAAATCCAACGGTAAATTCCTTGATTATGTCGTAGGGACGATACTTCCCTCCCCAACTTTTTACATCTTCCTTGGGGTCCTTGTTTGCACCTATAGGCGGGACCACCCCGCGGAGTCTGACCTGCAGGACGTGTACACCTACGATCAAGAGGACAATTAGGGGGAGGAGCAGGATATGCCACATGAACATCTGTCCGAAGTTCAAGACGTTGAAGAAGGCTCCTACTCCCATCGAGTTGAGGCCATCTTTCGCCTGGGTGGATATCCACTGCGAGTCAAAGTTTTGCTGCGAAACGTAGCCAGTGAATGCGGCTCCAATTGAAGTCAAAAAGGCGAGGACCCCAGTTATCCAGGTGATTGCCCTTCTGCCCCTCCACGCAGCCATGAAGAACTTTCCCCATAAGTGCACGACCATGAAGAGAAAGAAAAGCTCAACGCTCCATAGGTGTAGGGAATTGACGAAGTGACCATAGCTGGACTCATGCCACCAACTAGGACCTTCTATCGCCAGTATCGCTCCAGAGATAGAGACCATCAGGAAGGCTGACAAAGTCAGAACCCCAAAAACGTATATCCAGCTGGAGACGTATTCGGGCTGTCGATCCGGCATGAGTTTTTCCGGCGGCAGATAAGCCAAGGACATCCGACGGAGCTTTGCAGTCCACTGGTTTTGGTCCTCGGGGGAGTCAGCCATCTTCTTTAGTACTTCTGGACTTACTTGTGGGGTCACCTCGGGTCACCACCTTTGCGGTGCGGGAATGGTACCAACACCGCAAGTACAAAGAGGATAATAAGAATTATTATGACGGACAGGTTCCCGTAGGATATCTGCACGAATCCAATGTGCAGATAGTTCCCGGGTCCGTTGAGATTTACCAGAGCCCCGAACATTGAGACCAAGGACAGCAATAATGTCAAACCGCCCATCTCCCTTCACTTTTAGCTCACACGGTTAGAGCTATTCAACTTGATAGTAGTTGAATAGCTTAAGGTAATAAAGTCCTTTTGTGGGAGGTACTTGTACTCAAAGCGGATTAGGCGAAAGATCTGAATGTGGCTTTTATTTCTATCGAGTATTTCTATCGAGGCTGCACTGTCTATTCCGGGCATGTATTCGAAAGCACCCGTATCAGCGTCTGCTCGATCGACACTGGTCTTGGCGTAGTTGAGAGACCCAATTTTCGAGATTACTTCCTTCGGCCTAATTCCGTAAATTACCTGCCTAGCGCATTGATTTAGCTTGATGATAGGCCGAAGTGCGGAATACATAGAGTCGAACATCGAGAGCCGAACATTTAGAGCCGAACATGTAGAGCGCAATTGCCGACTTGAAGTGGCCCTTTGCAAAGGGTCATCTTTGGGAGTCTAGGCGAGGAGCCGGAAATACGGAATTTGCGTGGGTGTAAAAGCTAATTTCTGGGTATTTCGACCCAAGGGGTATCCTTGTCGTTTCTTACGTCGCCCGGTAAGCCGAGTACTCGCTCCCCAAGTATGTTTCGCATGATCTCCGAGGTCCCTCCTTCGATTGAGTTTGCTCGTGAACGAAGAAATGTCTTGGCGATATCCCTTTCTCCTCCCGAAGAAACACGTGCAAAATCGGGCCGGGTCATTTCGTAGCTGGAGTACAGCAGCCCTCGGGGTCCAAGCAGCTCGAGGGCGTATTCGTAAATCTTCTTGTTGAGCTCTGCATACGCGAGCTTTGCGACCGAACCCTCTGGCCCAGGGTTTCCAGCCCTCCTAAGTTGACTAGCCCTAATGTTGGTGAGTCGGTTTGCCTCCGCAGCAGTCCATAGTTTCATGAACTCTTCGCGTTGGGCTCCTCCGTGAGGCGCTGTTCTTTCCCAAGTGCGACGGAGGTCTCCTATGGCTCCGGAACCTCGATTCACGATATTCCCGCCGATCGAGACCCTCTCGTTCATCAGCGTGGTTATGGCTACTGACCATCCCTGCCCGATGTCGCCAAGCCGCCAAGCATCCGGGATCCTTAGGTCGTTGAAATAGACTTCGTTGAATTCCGCCTCTCCGGTCATCTGCCGGAGGGGTTTTACCTCCACGCCTTCGGCTCTCATGTCGACGACGAAATAGCTGAGCCCCTTGTGCTTCGGCGAAAAGGGATCGGTCCTCGCAAGTAGCATTCCCCAGTTCGAGACGTGGGCGAGCGTGGTCCAGACTTTTTGGCCCGTAATTACCCATTCGTCTCCATCCTTTGTGGCTCGGGTCGACAGGGAAGCAACATCTGAACCTGCTCCTGGTTCGGAGAAGAGCTGACACCAGATATCCTCACATGTGTAACACCTCCGGAGCAGCTCCATCGACAGTTCCTTGGAACCGTGTGTGAGCACGGTAGGCATCGCCATACCGACACCAATAGGGTTGCGCATAAAGCTGATTGGGGCATTGGCCTTTCTTAGCTCGCTAGCAACAAACTCGTTGAGAGCCGGTGAAAGTGCTAGTCCACCCAGCCCAACGGGGTACTGGGTGTATGCAAGACCTAAATCAAACTGCTTACCCCAGAACTCCTCGGCCGGAGTTTTATCCGGAGGAAATTCCCTTAGCAACTCTTCGACAAGAGACCTTACCAGCATCAAATCTTCCGATTTGACTTCAGTCTCCCCAGACGCTCGCAGTTCCACACGCCACCCCTTTGGAAATCCATCCGACTATCTAAGTCCGGACGGAACCTCGGGTCTCACTTTAGCAAATGTCGATGCTGGATATTCTGCACCTACCGCTCGTTAGTTATTTGATTGAGTTACCTTTTTTAGGCTAAAAAGTTGTATCTGCCGAGGTGGCGGCCTAGTGTTGGACTTGTTTATGCGAAAGAGGTAGTGGTGCCAGGCTTTTCTCTAAATGAGGCTCAGTCCGAGTTCAAGTCGGTAATGGACGGTTTCGTCGCCAGTCGCATTGCCCCACACGCGGCGCAGGTTGACAAGAATGGCGAATTCCCGTGGGAGAGCTTTAAGGCTTGCGTTGAAATGGAATTGCCGGCCATGGGGGTTCCAGCCGCCTACGGGGGAGTGGGAGCAGACGCGGTAACGCAGGCAGTAATGGTGGAGCAGTTAGCCAAGGCCTGTGGATCTACCAGCCTGGCAATCCTTATTTCGAAACTTGGGATGATTCCTGTCATAAATTGGGGATCCGAGTACTTGAAGTCGAAGTATTTACCGAAAATTGCCTCTGGCGAAGCCCAAGCCTCTTATTGCCTTTCTGAAGCCGAGGCTGGATCTGACGTTGCTTCGATGACAACGAGAGCGGTAAAAGACGGGGACAGCTACGTAATCACCGGTACTAAGTATTGGATTACCAACGCCGGAATCTCCGACACCTATACGGTCTTTGCCAAGACCGACCCGACCGCCGGCCACCGTGGAATTTCCGCCTTCCTGGTAGAGGCGGACTGGGGGGTCAAGGTATCCAAGCTCGAAAAAAAGGTCGGAATGAGGGGAAGTCCTACCGGTGAGGTCGTTCTCGACGAGGTAAGGGTGCCGAAGGAGAACCTTATCGGCGAAGAGGGCCAAGGTTTTTATATCGCTATGGGCACCTTGGATCGCTCTAGGCCGACCATTGGCGCTCAGGCGGTTGGAATAGCCCAGGGAGCACTCGACGCCGCCGTTGCCTACATAAAAGAGCGCAAGCAATTTAAGCGGCCGATATCTGACAATCAAGGCATACAGTTCATCGTCGCCGACATGGCGATGAAACTGGAAGCAGCGAGGCTTCTGGTATATAAAGCCTGCTCGTTGGTGGATCACGATCCAAATTCTGAGTTATCGAAGTTCGGCGCTATGGCGAAGGCTTTCGCTTCTGATACTGCGATGTCGATAACGGTCGACGCACTGCAGTTGTTTGGCGGGTATGGATATACAACCGAGTTTCCCATGGAGCGTTTTATGCGAGATGCAAAGATCACTCAGATCTACGAGGGAACCAACCAAGTTCAGAGAATCGTTATCGCAAGGAACGTCATAGCTTAGCAAGTGGCTCTCGCGGCCCCGGAGATGCTAGGCCAAATGCTCGAATAAGTTACCTATTCTTACCGACTAGGCAGAGCCAATCAGAGTGGTGAAACGTTGATCACACCCCTTGTCGACCCGTTTTCTCAACCTATTAGAGGAGGCGCTAGAGCAGCAGTTTGGATGTTTTGCCACCTAAGGGGGCCTGTGGTCCATGCCTCCCTATCTCCCATAGTCCCTCATTTATACCCCTAATCCTGAGTGAAGGGGAAGGTTTGACCATGGAGAAGATGGCGGAGCAGAGCTATAAGGCATGAAAGTGAAATCTTGATTTGCCATTTGATTTTAGTTTTATCCAAACTTCTAACCGGTCTGAGCGGCTGTGACCAGGTTCGGGCAATATAGAGAGCGGAACCTATAATCGATCTCGCTATTTGAACATTTTGGGTTAATTGGCTTTAAGCTTAAATGAGTGACTCCGCTTGCCTGGCAA
>JAKBHQ010000094.1 GCA_021836665.1 Thermoplasmata archaeon | reverse complement strand
CGCCTTGCACTTATGCTTGGCAGATAATCGACTTTGAGGAAAAGTCGACAAAAGAACCAAGGTTGGGTAGATCAGGTTGCGGTAGGGAGCGTCCTTTCGGACGGCCCCCCGCACAGATCCCTAACGCTCGGAAATTCCGCGCTGGGTTATTGCCTAAGGTTCGAACGTCAAGGCGTGGTTCAGGATAGGGATGCAACACGCGGACTGGTGGCAGCCAGCAAGTTGGGGGCCGATCCGAACGTAGCCAGGTGAGGCTAGTTTCCTGGCTGTGACGCCGAAGCGACTTCATCCAGTATCTTGTTGCCTGAGTACGCAAGGCCGAAACCGCATCAATGCTGCCGGGCACGGCACAGTAAGCGAGATATCCTCGCACCGTGCTTGCTAGTCACTAGCACCGTTACGGAAATGGGTCTATTCCGGCGGGGCTTGAGCTGGTCTTTGGCCACCTGCAACTTTGACCGCATACTTTTCGAGATTGTGACACGCCAAAGCCAGAAGCGTCCGCCCCTGGTCTTCCCACAGATATGAGTGAAGCCTAAGAGGTCGAAGGTTTCAGGCTTTGTAAGACCACTTGCCGCTCTCCTTCTGGCGGCATACCGCCCTAACTTCTGTACTTCCGATAGGAGATGAAGTTCGAGACATGCCAGGTCAATTTTTACCGAATATCGCCTGACCAGTTTGCTGCTTAGCGTCGGGTAGCTACGACCAATTGCTGGTCCGCACCCCCAAAGAACCGCATACGGGTGAGTCTCCACTTCGTAGGGCCAAGAGGCTCCTTTTCGAATTCAACTAGATAGCTCTCAAGCCTTGGGGCCGACCCAGCTCGCGGCGACTTTCGTGGACTCAGACCCGATCGGAAAATGTATGAGACCCACCGAGTGTTCGAGGGAAAAGGTATTGAAGCGTTCGATCTCATGTCAGAAATGTCCACCCTCCACCGGTCTGACAGCTTCAGTTCTGCTCACACCAAATGTTCGCCAGCTCCTTACGACTTCGGCCGTAAAAGCCCATTTGACTGCCTTTATGGTTCTCAAAATAAGTGCCTGCTTCTGGGTCGAGTGGGTTGGCCCAGCCACTGATTTTGACCCAGCGGACAATGGCGGTGTCGTTGGCTTTTACCAGCGTTGCGTCATTGCCGTTCCCCCCAAGGCCAAAGATCCGGTTTCGCATGCCGATGGCCATGAACTATCAACCCTCGATCGATCTGGATCACTATTTGCATTAGCGTCTTTCCACTCGCCATCACAGAAGCATCGATATCTGGTCGTCGTTGAAGGAGTAGGCTCTCTCGAGGTTTACCGGAAATAGTCGAGTCATAGCATTGCATCGGGAGCCGAATAACCCCAAGGACCGAGCTAGGTCGGAATTAGTCGATCAGGCAACGGCCTACGAAATTCGGGTTGACCTCTCATATGGCGTCAATGCCAGGGAAAGACCAATTCCCAATATCCAGATATTTTTTGCCAAGCCAGCTCCTTTAGGTGTAGCGCGGAGTGAGCCAGCGTGTCTCATACCTGGAATGCGTAAGTAGAGCCTCATCAAGCTTCCTGCGAAGATCGTCAGTGCAAAGCCCGCCAAGGCATCCGGCACTAACGGAAATAGAAGCATGGCAGCCAACAAGACTTCACCCTTTGCAAAGTACTTCGTGAACTTGGCCGGTTCAGCTTCCTTCAAGAATGGATAGGCGGTCACGGCCATATTATGGATATGCTCAAGAGCCGCTTCGTCAACGTCTAGCTTGCCCAAACCAGAGTCCAACAAGTATGCCCCGACCGCCAGACGAACTGGGAGGTTATGAAGGTGAGAATTCTTGGCCACTTAGATGACTCCCTGGGAACTGCGAAGCTCACAATTATAGGGGCAATGAACAAAAGCCTGAGACCTGAGCTGCATATTCAAGGTAATTCGTGCATAACTCTTCATTCGAGACCGTTACCACTCACCCGATTACCATCGCTAAGACGGATTGGCGGCCTAACCGGAATTCGGGGGGTATTGAGCACTTTTAGAGCTTTGCCATGACGATATCCCTTCCCAAATGGGCTTAGATTCTCAAAACCGCTGAAAAGCGTAGTTACACTCCTGATAGCCAGCGCCGTTACAAGGGAATCACGCCTTCCAGTGCAATTCATCAAATCCATTCACCGGAACATAGATACGTCGAAGCTGTCCACAGTTGACCCATAACGAACGCCACCCGACAACTGGAGCGCCTATGGGCTAGGTCATCCATGATTTAACTCGCAAGGATAGATTCGACAAGTTATGCCGAGGCGACTCGTCTCTTCGCCCGAAACCCGCCGATTCAATAGACACCCACGAAGACCACATACCATACCTACCGCAGGTGGTGATTGGCATTCACCGCCGAAGGGGTCGCGATTCGGTGTTGGACCTTTCCGGGTGATACCTAAGATCAAGTAATCATTCCCACGATCTAAGACGGCCTAGCTTGAGAGATGCTGGACCTGGTGGCACGGGTGGCGGATCGTAGTTTCAACTCGGTGGCCAATCAGGAGCCACATCCAGCTCTCTTGGCCCTTGATCCGGTCTTTTCGATGATGCAAGACTAAGTCGAGTTCGAGTGATCCCTTGATGTCCTTCGAGCCCCGCTCTGTTTCGAGCAACCACTTGTAGTTGAAACAGACAACTAATTGCTGCGTGCGTACGCTATATCTGACCCCAACTTCCTTGATTGCTAGGTTTGTGGCGACCTTGTTGCAACGACCGGGACGACAAAGTGTTTCTTCGGCATCATTGCTGACGTTTCGGAGCCGATCGTGCTACGACCTAGTGCCACCTCCTGGCAGATGAGCCCCATTTCCTACCGGATTGAAACCGAAATCAGCTGCCCATGCCACCCCGTTTCAACATCTATCTATCCTGGTGAAACTGTACTATCATCTAGTCATGGTGCGACCGATGGGGAAGGTAGCGGAGTGGCTGCGCCAAGGTACTCTGGTCGTTTGGGAGGACGTGTCACCCGCGTCGGAGTACCGGGTTCGGCAAAATCCTGGGACGTACTCGGTGCCCATGGGGGAGCTGACTATAGCCCTTCGAGCCTTTACCGACGACTTCGGTGTGGTTGCCCGTTTCAAGGGCCGATTCGTTTATGACCTCCGGGCCACCTTCGACAGGAACTTCCCAGAGCATTCCGGTGGTGATCGGCTGAGCGCTCACTACTACGGCTGGGCGGAGCTCGGCGACATACCGTGACCCGTCCGGAGCCAACCTCGATTGGACCCGATACCGGTGCCGGCCGATCGTCGCCAGTGGAGCACCGCCTCGGCCTTCGCGAGAACTGGTGGCAGTTCAGTCTGTACATGGCTATCACCTTGCTCGTCGGCATGACCATCGGCGTCGAGCGTGTCGCACTCCCACCCCTCGCGCGCGAGTCCTTCGGGATCACCTCCGTCTTTTCGACCGTAAGTTTCCTCTCGGCATTCGGAGCGGTGAAGGCGGCGATGAACCTCGTCTCGGGGCACCTTTCGGATCGCCGGGGCCGTAAGGGGATACTGCTAGCTGGTTGGGCTTTCGCCCTACCCTACGCCCTACTCATCATCTTCGCCACCGCGTGGTGGCAGGTGATCGTAGCCAACCTGTTCTTGGGGGTAAACCAGGCGCTCACCTGGACGATGTCGGTGACCGCCAAAATCGACCTCGTTGGGCCGGCCAACCGCGGACTCGCCGTCGGCCTCGATGAGTCGGCTGGCTACGTTGGCACCGGTCTCGGGGGTATGGCGGCTGGCTTCCTCGTCGCCTCCTATGGGCTTCGTCCCGCTCCATATCTACTCGCACTCGGGGTGGTCGTCCTCGGCGCCATCGTCACCCTCGGGCCAGCCACCGAGACGGTCCATTTCGCTCGCTCGGAGGCGACCACCCCGACGAGTCCAGCTCCAGGGGGTAAGGAACCCCCCGCCCCGGGCCTCAGCAAGATCGCTACCTACATGAGCTGGCACGATCGCTCCATGCTGGCGGTCTGCCAGGCGGGGCTGTTTAACAAGTTCGCAGACAGCCTGGTGGCCGCGTTCTTCCCCCTCTACCTCGTTCGTCACGGAGTGTCGCTCGTCGAGGTCGGCCTGCTGGTCGGAGTCTACGCCTGGGTGTGGGGCCTCGGCCAGGTGGTCTCCGGGGCGCTAGCCGACCATATCGGGCGTAAGCCGCCGATCATCGCTGGCACCTTCCTACTCGCCGCCGGTCTTTTCCTCTTTGCGGCGACCGTGCGCCACGATGTCTGGTTCATCGGCGCTGTCGTGATGGGTCTCGGCATGGCGCTCACCTACCCCAACTTAATCACAGCCGTCGGGGACACCGCCGACCCACGGTGGCGCGGTGGGGCCCTCGGCGTTTACCGGCTGTGGCGTGACGGCGGCTATGCCCTCGGTCCACTCGTCCTCGGTCTCATCGCCGTCCTCGGCGGGATCACCGCTGCGCTGTGGGCCGGCGCCGCCCTCGTTACCTTCTCGGGACTAGTTCTCAGTGTCCTCCTCAAGGAGACCGACCCAAAGAGGCGGAGGTGTCCGCCAGCCTGGCAGGAGCACTCTAGCTGGGTAACACCATGACATCGATGCCGAAGTGAGCACGTCCAATTTTTTGGAAATCTCCTGCGGCCTTCTACCCTGAGGTCGAAACCTTCGATCAAAACTACCCTACGATTTAGTGGGTGGGATAGCTAGATGAAACTTCATTACTGGATATGACTTAATGACAGGAGACCGTATCTATATGAGACTTGCCAGCTCATTCTGATACTGGTCCGACCGAGAGACAAGTACCCTTTTCGGTGCGGTTGGCTGGCGATCAGAACGCAACTGTGTACGCGCTCGGTCCAAAGCTGAGTTCCCTTCGGATTCGCACGATGGCCAGCGTCCAGGTTCGTGTCGGGGGCACCTGCCACTTAATGGGTGGTGTCCAGCATTGTTGGGACAACTAGCCGCTCTCATTGCTGGATGGTTATTCACACGGCCGGGGGCGCTTGCGTATAGACACATTGAATTGTCGTAGCTCTCGCTACACATCGTCTCTTCCCACTAAGGCCGGACAGAATGCTGTCAATATGGCAACGTAAAGCTTGCTCGGGTTCTGATCTGGATAAGCCTGCTCCAAGGCTAGCGCTTTTGACTACGCGAAACGGTGTGTTAGGTCATCCCTGGTTACCTCCAGCAAGATCGTCACCGTTGCGAGCAAATGTCGTTGAAGCTGACAGCATGATCGCTGCAGCCATTACGGCCATTATCGTCGCATATGCGTAGGACCAAGTGGGTCCTAATTGGTAGAGGAGACCCATCACTAGATTGCCAATTAAAAGTCCGAGGCTTCGGGAGGCTGACAGCATTCCAAAGCCGCTGCTTACAGATCGGCTTTTTGATATCACCGCTATCAGCGACGGCTCCAATGTCTCAATTACTCCAAGTGCGAAGCCGAGTATCCCCATGCCAACAAGGTACGCAAGGATTCCCATTTGATACCGGATATCGCCGATAATCGTCAAAGCGCCCAAACCTGAAACCAGATACCCCAGGACCCCGAGGTTAATAAATCGTCTGACCAGGGTCTTGCCAAGCCTCTTGGCAACAAAGAATCCAGTACCGGCGGAAAATCCCTGGAAAACCAGGAATGCGACTATTCCGAAGCTAATTGAATGTGTTTTTTGAGCCACGGTAAGGATCGGGAATCCGATGCTGTAGAACGTGAATCCATACAGGGCGGTCGCGAGAAAAATCGCCCGTGCTCCCGTGGAATACCGAGGTCTTGCTCTAGTAAGTGCTTTTCCATCCTGATCCGGGCTGGTTTCTACGACCACACGACCGGTCGTGGCCTTCGACAAACTCAGAGTAGACACCAGCAGCGGTACCGCCGTCAAGAGGAAGAGCCACCGGAAAGGCACCTCGTCCCCCACGGCAATGAGTACAATTACGGCAGCAGCGGCTGCCCCACCGACATCCAAGGCATGGAGAAAGCCGAAGACCCTCTGCCTGAATCTTTCGTCGGACACAGCCTGGTTGAGCATTATCCGTCTAGACGGACTCCTCAAATTGCGAGCCCACCAGCCAGCAGTGAGAAGTCCTATTGCCCAGGTAGAGTTAGCAATCAGCGCAGACAGGGATAGCAGCGGAATCAACGAATTGCCAATCAAGGCGAGCCTTCGGTGACCTATTCTATCTCCAATCTTGACGCCGATTAGCGAGAATATCGCTCCTCCGCCGTAGCTGAGAGCCATAGCCAGTCCATATTCCCAAACGGGCCTTCGAAGATCGATGACCAGGAAGATCGGAAACGCTGCAAGTACCGACTGGTAACCCAGGTCTGCGAAAAAGGCGGAGAGGGAGATATACCATACGTCCCTTGTCCTCCAGGAGTGCCTGGCGACTCCAACTACTTTGTCATCTGTTCCCATGATCACAGGGTACTATGGGGCACTTTCGTGATCCGTTGCACCTGGGTGACAAACGGTGAGTCAACTCATTTTGGGGCACCCTTTAGAAGGTTCTTGTCTTGGACTTGATCCTCACCACTCCAAGAGTTATTCTCGCCTCGCCTAGCCACCGACCAGCCACCGAGTCGGTGCTAGCCAGGATTAAAGCTCAACTTCCGATGCGGTGATAGATCGCCAATGCGATGATCGCTGTAATCAGCCAAATGCCGATTCGATCCGTTTAAACCCGATTTGCTATCTTTATCTTGCCTGTTTTGAAGGACCAAAACAGCACCCCCGGACCAGATAAGTCCGGCCCGGGGGTCACTGTGTCCCTCATGTAGTGAGATCTTTCATTTGAGATTCGATCTTCAGCCAATAACTGTCGACTAGCTGCCCGACTGGCTGCCGGGGTTAGTGGAGGTGCCTCTCCTCCGGTCCGTTGTAGTAGCTGAGTGGTCTAATCAGTGAGTTAGTCGAGTACTGCTCCATTACGTGCGCAGTCCACCCGGTGACTCGGGCCGCCACGAATATCGGTGTAAAGGTCGCAGTGTCGAATCCCATGAGGTGGTACGCCGGTCCGCTCGGATAGTCGAGGTTCGGCTTGATGCCATTTCTAGCGGCCATGGCAGCTTCTAGCTGGGCGTAGAGTTCCGCTATTTCCCATCTGCCGTAGTGCCTGACTAGTGCGTCTAGCGATGCCTTCATTATCGGTACACGGGAGTCGCCGTTTTTATAAACCCTGTGTCCAAACCCCATTATCTTGGCCTTCCTGCCCAATGCGGAGTCGAGCCACGATATGACGTTGTCAGCCGAACCGATTTCGTCGAAGGTATGCATTACGGCTTCGTTTGCGCCTCCGTGAAGTGGACCCTTCAGCGCAGCAATCGCAGCGACTACCGCCGAATAGATATCCGACAGTGTCGAGGTGAC
>JAKBHQ010000050.1 GCA_021836665.1 Thermoplasmata archaeon | reverse complement strand
AGCATCGACTTTCGGTAGAACCGCTTCTCGGTCCGAATCGGCAAGCTCGACGTCCACACCAAAGGTGTAGCTGAGTTCTGCGTTCTCCACAATGTATTTGATCTCTGTTTCGGTTAATCGGATGTTTATCGGGACGGCAATGGCGCCAGCCGCCAGCGTACCCATGAACGCAAGCACCCAATCAACACCATTAGGCAACTGGATTCCGACACGATCGCCTGGCCGAACTCCATTGGCGACCAACCTCTTGGCAACATCCTCCACCTCGACCAGGGTCTGCCTAAAGCTGAGGCGACGTCCTCCGAGTTCTACCAGTGCCTCAGAATCTGGAGCTTGCAATGCAGTGGCGCGGAACTGCTCGAACACGGTGGTGGCTAGATCTGAATAAACGAGTCTCGATCCCGGCATGCGTTCACGCTCGATGCCCGAAGTATCGAAGATCGGCCCACGATACAGCTTCTCGTGATCAACTACCACTGCTCACCTGCCTTTGCCCCGGCACGCCGTGAGCGCCCGTAGGGCGGAGCTCAATTACATATTACCAACTAGTAATAAACCGCACAATTAGCTCAAGGACAAATCAATCGGACAACTATACAATCTTGCGCTTTCAGTACGCAGCGCAACGCAGGAAGTGCATCTTGCGGTAACACGAATGTCACTCAACAGTCACCAGCTTGGTTTGCGCTCTAGAAATACCACAATGAGTATGAAATCGACCACGCGATTCGGCTGTATTAATAACTCTGAACGACCGTAGAGCTAAAATAAATAGTGCCATCGTGCTGCTCTTTCTTACAATGGGAGGGCAGAACATTTCAACTTCGACGCACAGAGTACAAATTTCCACGAACATTTGTTGAAATGCTTCTTCATCTTGTGTAATCTTCGTTATGGCCGTTATTCCGGTCAGCTCGATTGTTCTGCGCTGGTCGCATGAAGGACCGAAAGGAGGTGGCAGCTAGTGCGCCTCTGGTAGCCAAATCAGTAGTGCCGGTAGTAACGACCTAAAATGCACACCACGAAGCTATGAGCTATGAGTTCGCTCATCATGCAGGACACTCACTGGTCGTGTGCAGTCCGTCTCCTCAGCGGGACAAACAAGCCGAGCTGGGTACAAAGTTCCAGCGAAGCCGCCTCTCAAGCATTTGGACTATGCACAGAATAAAACCAGAGGGTCGGGAAGTTTTGGTGTTTCATACGGCACAGTATTTCGTAAGCAATGATGGGACCTTTTACGGAAGGGGTCGGAACCGCTATACAGCGATCTCGGCCCCTTCGCCTATTGGCATATGGCGCTTTGTATCCTGTAGGAGTTCGATTTGATTACGGGGGACCACCGATGAAATCAGTCCAAGTAACTGCCTACGGAGGGCCAGAAGTACTGCGTTGGGTCGACGTACCAGATCTCCTTCCCGAACCCGACCTCCTAAAAGTGCGCGTCGAGTTGGCATCGGTCAATTTTGCTGACACCATGGCCAGGCGTGGTCGCTATCTAGCATCACAGCCGCCTTTCACGACCGGCATCGACTTCATGGGAGTAGTTATCGATGCCCCCCATGAACACGAAGCACTCCTTGGACGGAGAGTTATCGGATTCGGGGATGGAACGATGGCCGAAGAGATCTCGGTGGACGCCTCGATGGTTGCCCCTATCGATGACTCCATCGATCCCCTTGTCGCCGCTGCAGCTCCGCTTGTTCTTTGTACGGCACTGGAACTGATCGACAGGGCCGGACGGCTAAAGCCTGGCGAACGTGTTGCAATCTACGCTGCGAGCGGAGGCGTTGGACGGACCCTGATAAGGCTCGCGCGCGCCTATGGTGCAGGGGAGATCTTCGCCCTGGTTGGCAATTCCGATAAGGCTCAGCAATCCCTTGAGGTCGGAGCGGACCACGCACTTATCTACAGAGGACCGGATGCGGTCGATTATTCCGCCGAGATCCTTTCAAAGACAGACGGACATGGAGTCGACCTCATATTCAATTCGGTGGCAGGCACGACCTTCGATTCAGACTTCAAGATGATGGCAAACTTTGGAAGGTTGGTAGTCTTTGGCATCTCCTCGGGAGACCCCGGAAATGCTCCTTCCAACCTGCTACACCCGACCTCCCGTTCCGTCATTGGCTACTCCTTCTCTAACTTACGCCGAAACCGTCCGTACGAAGTGAAACCCGTCCTGCGGCGTGCAGTAGATCAGCTTGAGCAGGGGATGGAGTTCGAAATTGCTGGTGTCTTTCCGCCAGTTGCAGCCGATATGGCCCACCAGCTCCTCGAGTCAGGTGAGTCATCGGGCAAGATACTGATCGACTTTCGAAACCTTTAGGGCGCCAACCAACGCCACATGCCACGCCATGCCGTCCGGTCAACCGTGCTCGAGCTAGTTACAATTGCCCTATGGAGAATCAGATCGAATCGTCAGTTGCCAAAGACCCGCTTCATGAAGGAACCGAGCAGCCGCATAAAACTGACGAAATAGGCACTGATCAATCAGGTCAGAAGAGTCCGATCGTATATGAGATCTCAATCGACGGAATGTGCGGGGTCTACTAGTCAGCCATGAACTTAGAACTCCCCTACCGGATCTCTTCGAGCGTTTCGATCCGACGGGAGAGATTTGGAGCACTCAGCTATAACCAACTCTCGAGAAGGTTGATTATGATCCAGTCAGAACGTATCGCCGGCCTCCTTGTAACTCTCGATAGTTTCGACTCCTTGGGTGATGCTCTTGCAGCGCATGGCATTACGGAAGATGACTCAACGTCTCTCGCTGCTCTACAACAACTAGAAGACTCACAGGTGATATGTGTCTCGGTCGGATAACTACCCCACTCTGTCAGAGGAGATGCAGCATGGGCTAGCGGCCCCTATATGTCTCACCTGGGAGCTCACCTATGGCTGCAACCTCTCCTGCATCCACTGTCTCTCCAGCTCAGGACGGCGAGACCCAAACGAATTATCGACCCAAGAAGCGCTAAATCTCGTAGATGAATTTCGAGCCATGGGCATTTTCTACGTAAACATCGGCGGAGGCGAACCGACGTTGCGCAAGGACTTTAGGGAGATTCTTTACCGCGCATCAGAAGTGGGTATCGGAGTGAAATTCTCAACGAACGGCTACTTCATCGATGACAATTTTGCCCGTGAACTTGCAAGTCTTGACTACACCGATGTCCAGATATCCCTCGACGGTTTTGACCAAGCCAGCAACGACGCAATCCGAGGTGCTGGTTCGTATGAGCGAGCTATCGCTGCCATGGAGTCACTTAGCAGTGCGGGTAAGACCGGATTCAAGATCTCCACCACAGTCAACAGGCACAATGCGGATCGACTCGATGACCTTCTCAGCTTGGCAAATCATTACAATGCCCAGCTACGCGTGACAAGGCTCAGACCCTCAGGACGCGGTGCCCTGGTCTGGAACGATCTAAGACTTGAACCATCTCAACAGCGCAGCCTGTTCGAGTGGCTGTCCGAAAATCCAGGGGTGCTCACCGGTGACTCGTTTTTCCATTTGAGTCCATTCGGTGATCCCCTCCCAGGCTTGAACATGTGTGGGGCCGGCAAGGTGGTCTGTCTGGTGGATCCCGTTGGAGACGTATACGCTTGCCCATTCACAATCCACGAATCCTTCAGGGCCGGAAGCGTCCGCTCAAGTGGGGGATTCAAAGCCGTCTGGTCGGACTCCTCATACTTCGAGTCCCTACGTCAGGACAAAAGTCCCACGTCGTGCAGCGACTGCTCGGCATATCAGTCTTGTCAAGGAGGCTGCATGGCTGCTAAGTACTTTACCGGCCTAGATCTGCACGGTCCGGACCCGGAATGCGTATTTGGACGTGGCGAAACGAACTTGAAGTTTGTCACGAGTCGACCCACGCCGGATCTTTCCCACAGCCGCAGAGTCAGGACTACCAAACCCGTTGTACTTCGCAGACACGCTTCGGAACCCTTCGCAAACTAGATGAAGCTACTCTCGCCGATACCGATCGGAGGTTACGCTTCGAAAAATCGCGTCATGTTCGGCCCTCATTTGACAAACCTCGGCCGAGACCGAGCCCCATCGGAGGACTGGCTGGCATACTTCGAGGCTCGTATTGTCGGAGGAGCTGGCATCGTGGTCACGGAGGAGGCGAGCGTACACCAGTCCGATTGGCCCACCGAACGTTGGCTACTGGCGGAAAGGTGTCCCTGGGGATGGAAGCGCCTCGCCGATATGGCGAAAACGCACGGAACGCTGATTATTGCGTCCATAGGACACGCTGGCGGAGAGGGAAGTTCCGCCTACTCCCAAAGGGCCATGCTCGCGCCCTCACCCGTGCCTGAGGTGGACCAGCGAGAAATGCCAAAAGAGCTCGAGGAGTTCGAAATCGAGCTGCTTTTGGAATCGTTTTCAACGGCGGCCGCTTTAGCGGTCGATGCGGGAATGAACGGAGTAGAAATTAACCTATCTACCCGAAGCCTGATAAGGCAATTCCTCTCCCCCCTTTCGAATCAGCGGTCAGACGAACTCGGCTTGGACAGGTCACTTTTCCTACGCAAAATAGTTGCCGCCGTGAGAAGTGCCATTGGCTCAGAGCTTTTCGCGGTCCGGTTGACCTTGGATGAGTTTGCACCATGGGGAGGACTAGAGCCAGAGGCCCTGTGCTCCATTGCCAAATCCATAGCATCTTCAGTAGATCTTTTCACCGTGACGTCTGGATCGCTCTATACCAAAGCTCGGCAAAGACCTGACTTTCACACCCGCGAAGCCTTTAATGATCATCTAGCCACGCTGCTAAATTCCCATCTTGAAGGTTCGACTCCGGTATTCCTGCAAGGTTCCGTCACCTCGGCAGCCATCGCAGAAGTCTTGCTCACCGATCAGATCTGCGATGGGGTGGAGATGACACGAGCACAGATAGCTGACCCAAAGATGGTTTATAATCTAACCACCGCACGGTCAACAACACCCTGCGTACTCTGCAATCAATTCTGCATGGTTGGAGATTCACGCAACCTGCGGGTCTCGTGCCTAGTCAATCCAGATGCGGGGTATGAGCGCTCAGAACCTGAAAAGCGCCCTGCCAGCCTACCGTCGCGTAGGGTCTATGCCCCGGTGAAGGTGATCGGAGCTGGCCCGGCCGGTATGGAGCTCGCACTTAAGCTAGCTGAAGCCGGTAGAGCGGTGGAAATCATAGACTCCAGTGAGGCTCCAGGTGGGCTACTTACGGCACTCGCCGCGCACGGAGTAGGTGGAATCATGCTCAGACTCCGGGACTTCTATCTTTCAAACCTCGCTAGCTCGAAGGTTCGAATCGAGCTCGGTTACCGACTCGGAATCACAGAGCTAGAAATGATGTTGGAGGATTCGGTTGTAGTTGAGGCGACCGGGGCGACCGGCTCAATGATTCCTCAAACCTTGCGCAACAGCGCATTCGTGCGACAAGTGTCCACCCAAGAGCTTGTTATGCAAAGGAAATTCGCAGCAGAACGGTCAGTCGTCATTGACGATCGAATTGGAAACTACGAAGCAGCTTGGGCAGCTGAGCTCGCTGTCCAATTTTCCGAGTCGACACATCTGGTTACACCCGACCCTTCTCCTCTCTCGCGGCTGAACACGGGCGACCTGATGGATGCGGTCTCTAGGTTGCGCAACAATGGCGTAATCACGCACACGCTCTCCAAGGTGAGGAGTAACAGATTGCCATCTGCAGTTACCATCGAATCTCTTTTTTCCGATGCAAAGCTGGAACTCCACGATCCGCTGCTAATCACAGTCGGCATACGAAATTCAGCAACAATCAGTCCCGACCTAGTACATCCAAAACTATTTCGCATCGGCGACTGTTTGGCCCCTCGCAACATGCATTATGCGATTCTTGAGGCACGCCGCCTTGCGGACCGCCTGCTTTCACCAGGTGCCGACTAGTGCAGCGATTCCCCAACCTATTCCGAACGATAACTCTCGGACCAATTACCGTTCGAAACAGGATCGTCTTCTCCGCCCACCTCACTAACTTCGCTCAGAACGGAAACGTCTCTGATCAGCATGTCGCATATTACAAAGAGCGAGCACTCGGTGGAGTGGGCCTGATAATCACCGAGGAGCACTCCACACACGAATCCGACTGGCCATACGAGAAGATGATCCACGGATTCCGCCCAGAAGTGGTGAACGGATATCTTGCGATCACCGAAGCAGTGCACCAGGCAGGATCCAGAATATTCGCGCAGATCAACCACAACGGTGCGCAGGGTACATCCAACTACTCACGACTACCTCTTTTCGGCCCATCTCCGAAGATGGACCCCATGTTCAGGGAAATCCCGAAAGAGGTGACCGAAAGTGACATCGCCGCCATCATCTCCGGTTACGTCAAAGTTGCCGAACATGCACGCCTCGGAGGTTTCGACGGCATCGAACTTCAGTGCTCACACTCTTCTATAGTCAGGCAGTTCCTATCACCTATTACTAACGAACGAACTGACCGTTGGGGTGGATCAATTGAGAACAGAGCCCGGCTCATGGTCGCCCTAATTGAAGCAACACGTAAAGCTATCGGACCGAACATGGCTCTTGGAGTCCGAATATGTGGTGACGAGATGGTCGAAGGTGGTCTGGAGATTGAAGATGCGGTAAAAGTGGCCCAAATCGCCAACGGTACTTCAATGGTTGACTACATCAACACCTCGATAGGAATCGCAACGCAGTCGCTCTACTCGATCGAAGCATCGATGGCGATACCACCCGGATATTCGCTCTTTATTCCCGCTGCCATCCGACAGGTCGTGGACATACCAGTTGTCGCCGTCGGCAGATTCAAGGATCCTAGCCATTGTGAGAGAGCGATCCGAGATGGCCAGGCTGATCTCGTGGGAGTCGTAAGGGGGCAGATTGCCGATCCCAATTTCGCAAAGAAGGCCAAAGAGGGACTAGAACACGAGATCCGCACATGCCTTAGCTGTAATCAGGAGTGCGTTGGCCGGATGGGCGTCAACAGATGGCTCGGCTGCATCGAGAATCCTGATGCCGGTAAAGAGGCAGCTAGAAACTCAGCTGTCAATTCGGGCGGCTCGCTTGGAATCGGAATCGGCGCCTTCGGTGCGCCGAAGCAGCGAAGCGTTCGGGTAGCTGGTGCACCAAGGAGAGTAGCTGTTGTGGGTGCAGGCCCAGCGGGCTTACAGGCGGCCATCTCCTCGGCAAGACATGGTCACTTAGTTGCACTTTTCGAAGCAAACGCAGAGGTGGGCGGAGCCCTGACGTTAGCATCCAAGGCTCCCCACAGGGCCGAATTGGCGGACCTCATCAGAAACCAGCTGTCTGAACTTGGGAGAATGGGAGTATCTCCGAATACTAATCACACAATTGCCCTGGATGAGATTCTGAATCTAACGCCCGATGCGATTGTTATCGCTACTGGCTCGGTACCTGATCCGCCCTGGTGGAGCGTGGGCCATCTCGCTGATAACGAAACATCGACACCTAAAGTCACCAATCCAGTAACTGTTCTGAACGGTCTAGATAGACCAACTGGTCGAGTCGTCGTGTACGACGATCTTGGCTTCCATCAAGCGACTTCCGTTGCCGAACTGCTTGCCGAGAGGGGATGCCAGGTCGTCGTTGTAACGCCGCATCTGTCGGTTGGAACTGATCTCGGCCTCACCTTGGACCTCGAGACTTGGCAGTTGAGAAATTCGAGGAATTCCGTGCGACAGGAAGTGGAGTGCGTAGCAGTCGGCATGACTGAGACATCGATCCTCCTCCAGCGCCATACCACTGGTGAAACATTGACCATCGAGGCAGACTGGATCGTGGCCGTAAATCATGGGCGTTCCGAAAACACCCTCTACCGAAACTTACGACATGCGGGATGGAGCGAAGGGCTCTTCCTGATTGGCGACGCAGTGGCGCCCCGCAGGGCACACTCAGCCGTCATTGAAGGAGACTTAGTGGGAGCTCTCATACCATGAATCGGGTTGAACTGGGCCCTAATATACCGGTCGTAATAATTACTTTGAGATCAGGAACGATCAGCAAGCAGGCCGCTTCCGCACTCTACTCGGCATCGACCAACCCAGCAGGTTACGAAATTATCATCGTAAAGACAGATGAAAAAGAGCTGACCAGACCACCTATAGTGGCACAACAGCCAATCCGAGCGCACCTCGTCAACGGAGGTAGAAGTTGGCACTCCGTAGCTACACAAACACTAAACAGTCTGCATCCCGAATTTCCCAATACCATTTTTGGTAATGACCCAGATTCCCAGATCTCCGCTGTTGAGACCGCAAGAATGACTTCGGCGCCGATATGGACAGAGGTTACGTCTGTAGGGGTTGACACGGTAACTGTCTCCAGACGACACTCGACCATTATCGAGACACATTCGACCTCTGGTCCGAGTATCTTGCTGTTTCAGGCGACACCGGTTGGACCGGGTGATCCGCTAGATCTAGCTCAGCTAAGGATGTTATCTGACCAGGGCCCTGATGCTAGGTCAGGTTACCAATCAGCCCAAACACTCTCTAGCGCAGGAGCATCCGGAGATCTTGGCGAGGCGGAGCACATTGTATGTGCTGGTATCGGTGTCGGGTCCGTAGAGGAGTACGGCAAGATGGTACAGTTCGCAGAAATAATCGGCGCAGCTGTCGGGGCCACTCGCCTTGTCACCGACGCCGGCTGGGCTCCCCACGACCGACAGATCGGCACGACCGGCGCCGGTGTCTCCCCATCGGTCTACATAACATTCGGAGTTTCAGGGGCCATCCAGCACTTAGCAGGTGTCGAACTTCCTGAAAAGACAATTTCGGTCAACATTGACAGAGGTTGTCAGATGATGAGGTCCAGCAGGATCGCCATCGTGGCCGACGCCCCGGCAGTACTGCGCCAGCTCTTAGAACTGTTGAAGGGCGTACAGTGACCACACTTTCAATGTTTGTAGTGCGACCAGATCGGGACCCGGTGGCAAAAGATGAAGGATAACTACGATGTGGTCGTAGTCGGTGCTGGCCCAGCGGGTTCTGCTGCTGCTATTGCGGCATCATCAGCTGGCGCAAAGGTACTCCTTGTCGAACGTGGACCGTTCCCCGGCTCCAAGAATGTCTACGGTGGAGTGATCTACCCGGGCATTCTCGAAAGATACATTCCCGACTGGCAGAACGAGGTGCCAGTCGAACGATGGATTACTAGGCGGAGCACGATGTTGCTGTCCGGAGATCGTTCGGTGACGATCGATTACGACGACCCCACCTGGAGAACGGGGCGCAAGAATGGAGCGACGGCGTACCGAGCTGACTTCGACCGCTGGCTCGCGTCCAAGGCCCAAAAAGCCGGTGCAGATCTCGTCTGCTCAACCCTAATAAAAGGAGTTACCCGTGATGCGAAGGGTCGGGTAACCGGAGTTGTAACCGATCGCGACGGAGCTGAGATCAGCGGAGTGGTGGTCGCCGCAGATGGTGTCAACTCACTTCTAGCAAAAGAAGTGGGGCTCTACCCGAACTTCAAAGCCGAAGATCTCACGCTTGGCGCCAAAGAAGTGTACCGACTGTCTAAATCTAGAATCGATTCGATCTTCTCGGTACAGTCAGACTGTGGTGTCGATATCGAAATTCTCGGCGCCACCGGCACCATTTCAGGGGGTGGCTTTCTCTACACCAACTCAGACACGATCAGTATCGGGGTGGTCCTTTCGCTCGCTGACCTCCGCAGTGCCAAGGTTCGGCCAGAGAAAATAATCGCAGACCTTCGATCGCATCCGTCGATCGAGCCATTTTTCGCCCAGAGCGAACTCGTCGAATACTCTGCCCACCTGATCCCAGAGGCCGGCTACCGGAGCTGGCCAAAACTTTCCATCGATGGCATGGTGGTAGCGGGTGACGCTGCATCGACCTGCCTTGCAACCGGAATCTGGCTGGAAGGAGTGAACATGGCGATAGGTTCGGGTTTTGTGGCTGGAGAGTTTGCTGCCTCAGCATCGAAGTCGGACAGGCCTGTCGACTTCAAATCCTATGACAGACTCTTAAAGGCCAGCTTTGTGGGTAAAAACCACGTCAGGTTCCAGAACGCCCCCCACCTCGTTATGTCCGATTCCGTGCAGAGGGGCTACCCTAAACTGGCAACGGAGTTTTTAGCCAGCCTGCTCACAGTGGGCGACCCCGTACCCAAAGCTGGGCTGGGGGAACTTTTACGAAAAGCGCGCGAAAGCTCGGGAATCAGTAGATGGCAACTGTTACAGGATCTGATTGCGGGGTGGAGGACGTTCCGATGAAAGAGAACAAGGCCACGGTATTCGTCGATCCATGGGCGGCCACTTTGCCAGGAACAGGCGCTGGGGGGATGTCAAGCAGACTCGACCTCTGCGACTTTCGAATAGCCAGCACCGCACATATCGTCGTAGACGGCGAGATTTGCAGAGAGTGCTCTACCCAAGCATGTGTCTGGGCCTGTCCCGCCCAGTTGTTCGTGGTTCGCCACGATGGAGCTGTCGTATTCAACTACGAGCAGTGCTTCGAGTGCGGTACGTGCTACGTGGTGTGCAATCGCGAAGGTGCAATCTCTTGGTCGTATCCCGCTGGAGGGATGGGAGTCGTCTTTCACCATGGTTGAATTGGGTAAGGACGCCGTAATTGTAGTGGTGAAACATCAAGTTCGCCGGGCTATACAGGCTGTGCAAGAGAGGCCAGTTGCATCGGAATACGGACTGTCGGCCGCCGACGTTTCAGCAATAGCGATTGCTCAGCAAATTGCCGTGGCCACCGGGACCAATCTCTACGTATGCACCGTCGGAGATGAGTTCACCGAAACGACGTTGAGAGATGCTGCCGAGTTCGAGGTAGAAGGACTAATAAGGATTCCAGCGCCGGAAGTTGGACCAGCGGTAAGGGCGGATCTCATAGCGCAACTGGCGTTCCAGCTCTCCGCCACATATATCGTCACCGGTGACTACTCGACCGAACTTGGATCTGGAAGCACCCCGCTCTATCTGGCACAGCGAATGGATTGGACATTGGTGTCCTCCGTGATTGCCGTCGAGTCGTCCGAAGGAACTCCGGTTGGGTCACTTTGGCTCAAAAGGAGGTGTTTTGGTTCGTACATCGAAGTAGCCGAGATCACTGGTCCCGCCCTAATTTCGGTCGAGCCAACAAACTTCCGCCCAAAACGGTCGTCCCTTGGAAGTGCGATCGAAGCTACCCGACCATCAAACGCCATCACGATTTTCCATGCCAGCTCAGCAATCAACGAGAGTGATCCGATTAGCACCGCCGCCCAGCGATTCTACGCCACCTACACTTCAGCGCCAACAGGTGTATTGGAACGCGAAAAACTATCCTCCATCCTCAAGCTCGACACGACAAGTGCAACTCCAATGGTGGTGGAACTATCTCCGGAAGTTGCAGCCAGACTTATCCTCGATACCCTAATTGAGTGGGAGTTGATTGAAATTGGCGATGAACCTTGATTCGTACACAGCGAAGGATCTAAAGGACCGAGATACTATCCCAACTCTGGTCCTGCCAATTGGATCAACTGAGCAGCACGGTCCCCATCTACCCTTAGGCACCGATACGTTCATATCGATGGCGCTAGCGATTGAACTCAACAGAGTTCGGCCCAGTTCCACCGTTGTCGCTCCCCCGCTGCCATACGGCTCATCCGGCGAACACAAAGGCGTCTTGGGAACACTTTCGATGGGCCAAAATGCCCTGGAATTCCTAGTCGTGGAGCTAGTAAGGTCCGCCGACCAGTTTAATGGCGTCGCAATAGTAAGTGCACACGGTGGGAATATCGAGCCAATCGCACGAGCAGCCCGACTCCTAGCGACGGAGGGACGAAAGATCTACTACTGGTTCCCCACCGTAAAGGCTCTAACGAGTGCCGCTGAGAGATGGGCCATTGAGCCAGGATCCAAAGGACTATGGGACCCTGATCTACACGCCGGCAGGACTGAAACATCCATCATGCTGGCACTTACACCGAACTTGGTTGGCGAAACCGGTGGAGTAGTTGGTTCGCCTGCTAGCAGCCCAGGACTAATGCAGCGCATCAGAACTGAAGGCGTAACCGCAATTTCCGACTCAGGAATAATCGGCGACCCAAGCGGAGCTAGCTACGAGGAAGGATGCGCCATCCTCGCCGCATTTGCCGATGACTTGATAACCGGATTCGACAAGTACCAGATTTCCGAACTGAACGGTTCTCTCTCCGACAAAGGTCGACGCGTGTGAAACACAGAGTAGTAATAGTTACGGGGGCAGCAAGAGGCATCGGAAGAGAGTCGGCACTGCACCTAGCCAGGAGCGGCTGGACAGTGGTCGCCTGTGACATAGCAGCGGAAATCCCAGGTCTTCGGTATCCACTGGCAAGTCCGGAAATGCTCAGCTCGCTTAAAGAGCATGATCGAATTCATCCACTGAAGGCCGACGTGAGATCTCCAGAGCAGTTGAGGGCCGTTGTAGAACGCGCTTTGGAACTGGGAGAACTATGCGCTGCCGTGGCCTGCGCTGGAGTGGTAAGCGGAGGCAAGCCAGCCTGGTTGACAGATCTGGAAACTCACAGGCTTACTTTCGACATCAACTATTTTGGTGTACTAAACCTAATAAACGTCGCCATGCCCGCGATTTTGGCCGCAGACGCCGAACATAGGAGATCGTTCGTTGCCATTGCCTCAGCCGCTGGCCACTTACCATTAGAAACCATGTCGGACTACGTTGCGTCAAAGCACGCAGTCATCGGACTGATCAGGACGTTGGCCCTCGACCTGAAGGGAACCGGAATCACTGCAAACACAGTTTCACCAGGCTCTACTGACACCCCAATCCTGACAGCTAGCGCAGAGATCTTCCGCCTATCATCTGCGGAAGAGTTCGCGACGCACCACATTACACAACAGCTGATATCAGCCTCCGAGGTGGCATCGATGGTTGGATACCTACTGTCGGATCAAGCCGCTTCGATAACTGGAACCGATATACGAGTAGATGCCGGCATGCTCTCCTGAACATGCCAAAATTTCCGCTGCATGAGATCAGAGTTGCCACACCTTGGGCAGTGCTGACGGTTTTACCCTCAGGCACCGACAGAGAACCCACGCTGACCGGAACCGTTCCGGCATAGATCATTTATTTCCATTACGTCGACAGGCTCTCATCACCACGTAATAGGTTGAAATAGGGGTATATCTAATAATGACTCCAAACCCATCATGCAAGAATAATTGATAGAACGCAGCGGAGGTTTCAAAAGGACGACTTGGACGGATTGCCAACATCGATGGCAATCCGACTTTCTGCAGAAGACAATGCCGCCTTCATTCCGTGGCTAATCGTAGCCGCCGAAGATCTGACCGTTAAAATTACTATTGACACATCCATCGATGTTGTGAAGTGGACCCCGGATCTTGGACAGTTACCTAAGCTTTGGGCACCGAGGCGTAAAGGAGACGCCAGTGCCAGCCAGAAGGAACAAGTACAAGCCCGATTTCAAGGCCAAGGTGGCCATCGAAGCCCTGAAGGGCGACAAGTCCACCGCTGAGCTCGCCCAGATCTACGCTGTTCACCCCGCGCAGATCTCGACCTGGAAGAAGCAGCTCATCGAGAATGCCACCTCGGTCTTCGGGGCCAAGGGTGCCAAGGCCGACGATGAATCCGTCGATGTGGACGCCCTTTACAAAAAGATCGGCCAGTTGGAGGTGGAGAGGGATTTTTTAGCATCACGGCCAGGGATTCTCTCTCGAGTCAAGAGAGACGGGAGATGATCGATCCGGAGCTGGAGGGCCTCTCGGTAGCCCGCCAGTGCGAACTCCTCTCGATTCCGCGCTCTACCTATTATTACCAGCGCCAAGAGGTGGAGAGCGACGAGAACCTGGCCCTCGCCGCAGCCATCGACCGCATCTGGATGGCCCATCCCGCCTTTGGTTCCAGAAAGATCACCCAGATGCTGCGCCGCCTTGGCGGCGTTCCGGCGAACCGCAAGCGGGTTCGCCGGCTGATGAAGCTGATGGGCATCTCTTCACTTGCCCCCGGGCCGACCACCACCAAAGCCAACCCCGCCCACATCAAGTATCCCTACCTGCTCAGAGACATCGTGGTCGATCACCCCAATCAGGCCTGGGCCACCGACATAACCTACATTCCCTACGCCAAGGGCTTCATGTACCTGGTGGCGATCATTGACTGGAACTCGCGCAAGGTGCTCTCCTGGCGGCTCTCCAACACCATGGGCGCAGACTTCTGCGTCTCAGCACTCACCGAAGCCCTCGCTCTCTACGGAGCACCGGAAATATTCAATTCGGACCAAGGTGCCCAGTTCACCAGCTCGCAATTCACATCGATACTGGAGTCCCTCGGCGTGGCGATCTCCATGGACGGCCGGGGCAGAGCCATCGACAACGTCTTCGTGGAGAGATTGTGGCGGACCATCAAGTACGAGCACATCTACCTAAATCCCGCTTCCAGCGGCACCTCACTCAGAGAAGGGCTGGCCAGATACATCGAATTCTACAATTCCGAACGGCCCCATGACGGACTGGGAGGCAAGACTCCCGACGAGGCCTACTTACAGGCTCAGACTGACCAAGCCCGAGTAGCATGACAACCAACCCCAACCACCTGCCCATTGCTTAACGTAGCGGTCAGATTGTCCAAAGGATGGGGTCCACCTCAGTATCACGGCATCTCAATGCGCATCTCAAGCCGGCATCTTGGACTGCACATTCCACTCCTCCAAAAGCAGCATGAATTCCCTTGCAGTATTCATTGAACGCAACGTTGCTCCCAACAGATCCTCACCAACTACGCCTTGGCACCAACGAACCAAGTACGGAATCGAAAATGGACCGGAATCAAGGCCCAAAGATGCAAACACCATGAAGGCGAACGACTCGGCTTCCAGCTCAGCCAAAGTAACATCTCCCACGAATCCCTCGTGCAACTTGGCATGAGCTAACTCATGAAGAATCGTCTTGAACTTTTGTAACTCCGGAAGACCGGCACTAATTGAAACGGTTCTACGTACGAAGTCCGTCCGACCGTTACATCCTTCCAGCTTCACGATCTCCAAAGCAAAGCCCATTGCACCCAAGACCTCTGAAACGAATTCAAAACACTCCGAATTACTCTGACCACTAAGTAACTCAGGTTTCAAGGGCTCGAGAAGCTCGGCACCATCAGTCTGGCTCACATCAAAGACGGAGATCATCCGGAAGCAACTCAAACGCACCTCATCCTTATCGACTCCATATTCCTTTCTCAGGACAGGTGCACAAATTCTCAGACCCAACTCTCCACGTTTGACATGGCGACCGAGAGCCTTCCATGCATTGAAACCCATCACACGGGTAGGCTCAAAACCACGAGCCGATGCCTGGGAATACAGAAGCAACAAATTCCTCGGTGAATAAGCTGGGAACCTGGAGCAGTAGGTCAAGAAACGCTCGTACTCGTCTGAACCAGCCAGCTTCTCAACCGCCTGAAGCAACCGCTCTCTAACTACAGCCAGTGGCAATACACCTTCACCAGACAATATCGGCACCTCTCAAACGCAAAGTTCACGTAGCAGGGGCGAACCCGATATTTCTAGTCTCACAATACTTGTGAGCTGTCACATAGTTAACTAGAGGCAGAACGAAAAAGGGGAGCCCCCGGACAGACCGGACACTCCCCTTTAAAGCTCAACTAAGCGCTAACTCTAATTGATGCGCTTTCTCTGCAGGAAACCCATGAATACTGCAAATACAAACACTCCAACTGGAATTACGAAGGTGAGTACACCTCCAGCTGGCGTATTTGACGGAGTTACAACACCGAACAACTGACACCTCCTCACCGGAACAGGACACTTGCTATACGGGCTGCACACACAACCCGCTAGCTAGTAATGGATCTCTCGGAGCGGAAGGTCCTCTTCCGCTCCGATGAGACGATCTCAACAAATCCTTTACGTCCTACTTAAGGACATACAGGAGGTACCAGAGCACAATACTGATAGCCGAGAAGTAGGTCCAGTAAACGGTGAATCCATCCAGAGAAGCTCTGAAATTCTCAGCACTCGGCTGCTTGGAGACGCCTATTCCGCCGTCCTGCATAGCTGCCTTACGGGATCTAATCGAACGGGCCAGAAGTGTTTCAAGCCAGTACATGCTACCAAGCACAACTAGGGCATAAACCGGACCGCTGGCCACATAGATTCCTGCATAGCCGGATTGTCCCGGGAGGAATGGAAGCCTGGTCATCTCCCAAATCTGGAAGAGACCAGCCAAAACACCGAGACCCAGAGCAACACCGCTACCAACCTGCCAGTCAAAAGTGAGGCCCTTACGGAGCCGCCTGTTGGCAACTTGGACAATGACAGCACTGGCTACCACAAATACCGTGATCACCGTCCCCATAAGGAACGACGCCTTCAGGTTATTGGGATCCCAAAGTCCGTGAGAATTCAGAGACCTCAGATAGAAGTAGGCAAACAAAAGTCCGCCAAACAGCGTAGATATGACCGCTATGAGGGTCCTCGAAGCAGACCAGATAGCACCTAACTGTGCATCATGGTAATACTGCTCCTCATCCACTGTCGTCTGATCATCAACTGCGTTACTCATTACTCATCACCCCCTGAAACGGACGCGCTATGCGCTCCAACTGCTGAAAGCTCAGCTACAGGTAGTGCATTCGGATCACCGTACTCATATGGACCAGCCAGGATCACCGGGATCTTGGCGAAGTTACCATGAGGCACCGGGTATCCAACCTGCCATTCCAGTCCCCTCGACTCCCACGGATTCGGGGGACTCTTCGGCTTACTGACAGCAAGCTGCCACACGAAGGTCACGGCGAAGAAGGCCAACGACAGGCCGAGTACAAAGGCAGAGACAGACACCCATTGATTCAAGTGCTGAAGCCTCTGCGCGTATTCGAATACACGCCTTGGCATACCCAACAGACCTAACGCGAAGAGCGGAAGGAAAGTTGAGTTGAACGCTATGAACATTGTCCAGAAATGAATCTTGCCAAGCTTCTCACTGAGTTTGATCCCGAAGTAAAGAGGCGTGTAGTAGTAGATAGCAGCCATTATTGAGAACATCAACTGACCCATGATCGTGTAATGGAAGTGCGCCATAACGAAGTAGCTTCCATGCACAGTCACGTTGATCGGCACGTCAGAGACGTACACCCCGGTAATGCCACCGAACAGGAAGTTGAAGAACACCGCCATTACGAACAGCATCGGGACGTCGAATCTCATCCGAGATCTCCACATGGTACCCATACCGACCAGGTACAAGAAACCTGTAGGAATCGAGATCAACTCAGTGGTGAGCATGAAAAGCGGACGCATGTCTGGATTCATTCCACTCTGGAACAGGTGATGCTGCCAAACAAAGAAGCTCAGTACGGCAACACCGATCATTCCAGCGACCGAAGTCTTATATGCGAACAGAGGCTTCCTTGCAAATACTGGCAGGATCTCGGTAACGACACCGAAGCCAGGTAACGCCAGCAAATACACCTCAGGATGCCCGAAGAACCAGAAGAGATTCTCCCAGAGGAATGAACTTCCTCCGTGTCCCGCATAGAGCATGGATGTCTGCGCAGACCTGTCAAGGGCCATCACATAGAGTCCCACAATCAGTACCGGAACAGACAACAACATGGTGAATGCGACCGTAATCATTCCCCAAGCCAACATCGGTAGTCGACTCCAGCGCATACCGGGAGCCCGGTAATTAATGATCGTAGCGGTCATATTCAACGCCGAACAGATCATAGAGAAGCCGAGGAGACCGAAGCTGAACAGATAGGCATCCTGCCCAACACCCTGCTGGATGGAGAGCGGTGCATAGCCAGTCCATCCGGACTGGAATCCGCCCTGCCAAAGCGCAGAGAGCAAGATGATGTAAGCAGCTGGCGTAAACCAGAACGCTGCGGCCTCAAGCCTTGGGAACGCAACTCTCTTCGAACCGATCATAAGCGGCACAAGAAAGTTACCAAATGGACCCATCACGACCGAGGTCATCATCATCATCATCATGGTTCCGTGCTCGCCAACCACCTCAAGATAGGTCGCTGGACCCCAGATGTGATTGGTGGGCGAAAGCAGCTGTGTACGGATCGCCATCGCGAGCAGACCAGCCGTAAAGAAGTACACGAGCATTCCGAAGAGGTACTGAATTCCAACCACCTTGTTGTCTAAGGTGTACCGGAAGTACTTCATCATGCCCTGTGCCTGCTCGGGCTCATCAGTCGGTGGCTCGATACCAGTCATTTTCTGCAACGGGTAGTTCAAGATACCGAGGCCCAAGAAGAAGCCCACAGTACCAAATATGAAGCCCAAGAGTATGGCGGTGTCGTTCTGTCCGGAACCCACAACTTGCTGGTACCCACCAGCAATTGCGTTGCCCATCCAGTGACCGAAGAGGTATCCAAGGGCACCAACTAACACGCCAGTAAACGCGTTCAGCTTGGGTCCCTTTTTCAACCCCCCACCCTCACTCGAGCCTCCACGACCAACACCGGTCGTTTGAGACATATCAATTGCCACTAAATCCCTCCAAAGATTAGAGCAGAAGAAAACGTCAGATCAGCTTGGCTTGGCTTTAGCTGAAATCCGTTCATTCGCTAGTTCAAGGTTCCATTTGGATCGCCGGCCGGATAATATCCGCCGCCTGCGCCCAGATAGGAAGGCGTATAGGTCGTGGCGTACTTAGGAAGAAGCTTCGTTACCGAAGCATTCTGTGCCTCCATACTCTGTGCCCATGAGAGGAACTGCGACTGCGAAACTACGTGTCCGTAGTTGAACATCGCACCGTGCCAGATTCCGCACAGCTCATCGCAACGAACCGTGAACCGGCCCGTCTCCAAGGTCTTCGCGTACGCAACGTTGTTCGAATCAGGGTTTGCATCGGCCTTGACGCCAAGCTGATAAGCCCAGAAGTCATGGATTACGTCCAACGAGGTAACGTTGAACTGTATCTCCGTACCGACTGGCAGGTTGATAGACGTAGTCTCCATCCCGCCAAACTGTGGCCACCTGTACGTAAACCTCCACTGCTGAGCAATTACCTGTACCTGCAGAAGCTTGTTCGATGAAGGACGCCAGATTGGACTTGGGCCCTCACCGCCACCTGCGCCGGCCGGAAGAATCAACTCATAAGTTCCAAATCCTGCCAAGAACAGAACCAGGCTCGCTGTGATGATGTACCACGCAGCCTGCGTCTTTACGTTGCCCTTGATGTAATAGCCTTCTGCACGATCCTTGCCACCTCTGAACTTAGCAACAGCATAAAAGCCGAAAGTCCACAGGAAAAGCAAGACAGGCACAGCCATCACGCTCACGACTTTGATGTCGAACTGAGCACCTCGGGCTTGATCTGTCATAGTACCTGGCGGCATATGTGGTCCGTAGACGAACCATACGATCAGGTCAGCAATAACTGCAACCACAAACCATATGGCAACTATGTTCCGAGCGTGCTTCTTGCCCTCCTCGGAGGTATAGGTCGGAAAATTCATGGTCTTCGCCATTTACTTGACCACCTCGAAAAATCCTGCCATGTTGCCTAGCGACTGCATAGGTCCCCCATTTCCTTCGAGGTATCCAAGTCCGCATGGCACAAAACACTGCCAGTGATACGAATGAACACGGCTCCCCGAGAAGAAAGCGAAACTAGTAGTCGTATGGGCCTCGCTCAAGTTGCACGGTCCGGACTGGCAAAAGTTCTTCACAGAACCATTCACTCCGTAAAGTGGCACTGTCACGTTAAGCCCGGGAATTACAAACGTGTGAGCGATCCCATTGCCCGGCGAATTCGGATTGACAATTGCATCCTCTGTGCCGTTCAAGTTGACCTGCCCACCTAACACACCTGACACCTTGGCCCACTCCGGATTCCTCAGGGCACCGCCCGAGTCATACTCATAGACCGTCACGTGTACATTCGTGTTGACTGGAACCTTAACAAGCGTTGTCTGATGCCAGACTCCGTTCGCATCCTGGACCCAATAACCAACCCAGTTCGGATGGGCTCCGACGCCAACGGCGCCATCCACCTGCATAACCAAGTTGACTGTATTGGGTTGGGATGTCGACTGAGTAGCTGTAACAACGTCTGGGGAAGAGCGCAGATATCCGAATATTCCGAACAGAATCAGACCGATTGCTGCCGCAAACGAAATCAGCACAATTCCCGCTCTTGCACCTTTCGACAAGCTAACCCCCCCTTCGTGGCATAACTTATCCCTACTATTACCAATAGGCGAAGAATCTCTTCCTCACCCTCCCAAACTCGAATGAGGGGATGAATCCCAAGTCACTCGAGTAATCGGACGGCCCCACTACCGGCTAACGACCCGCATAGATCGGCCGTCCGAATTCTGTTTGTCAACTCACGGAATCAACCTAGAAACCGCTTCCAGATCAAATCCCCACCTACAGGAAGCATCTCCAAAGATGGAGATAGCTCGCAGCTCGCTCATATTTGTTTTCCGGCTTTTGCATCTTGAACAAGCTGGTTTAGTTGTGACTGGGAAATCTGCCCCGCCACTTCGGCCACCACTCGACCATCTGCAGCTACGGCCATTGTCGTCGGAAAACCGTAGAGATCATATGGACCTGACAGCGACCCACCTGGGTCAAAAGCAAGCTTGTATCCAACGTGGTCTTTAGCAACCAGAAGTCGAGCAGAACCAATTGAATCGTTCTCGTCGATGCCCAAAAAAGTGACTCCGCTCGAAGTTGTACGAGCCGTCGAAGCAAAGAATGGCAGTTCCGCCTTGCAAGGAGCGCACCAAGAAGCAAAGAAGTTCAAAATCAACGGCTTACCCTGCATACTCGCAAGTTGGACCTTTCCGGATCCCACCAACGCCTGCAGCGTAAATTTTGGAGCCTGCCTACCGATCATCGGAGCTGCTGTCTGAGTCGTCTTGGCCGCTTGACTTGCGCGATTTGCATTGAGAGACACAAGAACCGCATACGTCACGAGGATGACTGCAATCGATACAGCGCCCATGGTCACAATCAGCTTGGTTGGCGAGTACTTGCTCCCCACCCCGGTCGCAATACCCGAACCTTCCTTGGCGTCGTCCAAGCGGTCACTGCTACGGGTGTCGTACAATGACGTCAACCCCCATGGCTACGAATAAGAGCGTCAGATACGAGATCGAATAGGAAAACACCCTCATCGCCGTCTTTGGCGACCCTGAACGTCTAAGCGCCGCTGCGTAGAAGATGAACCCGAGTCCGAGCACCAACGCCGAAACATCGTATATCACACCCAAGTGAGCAACTGGGCCGAGTAGCAAAGTCACGACGGTAAGAACGACTGAATAGGCCAAGATCTGATTGGAAGTATTTTTAAAACTGGCTACCGACGGCAGCATTGGCACATTTGCCTTGGAGTAGTCATCCTTGTATCTGAAGGCGAGAGCCCAAAAGTGGGGGGGAGTCCATAGGAAGATGATCGCGAACATCAATACCGGCGCCAGCGACAGCCTGTCGGTCACAGCCGCCCAACCTACGAGGGCCGGTACCGCCCCGGCGGCGCCTCCTATGACTATGTTCTGGGAGGAATTGCGCTTTAGCCACATTGTGTAGATGAAGACATAAAAGAGAGCCGCAGAAAGCGCCAACAGCGCGCTTAGAAGGTTTACCGCGGACCAGAGCATCGCAAATGCCACGAATTCCAAACCTATAGCGAAAACTAGTGCACTCTGAGGAGACACGTCGCCAGTTACGAGAGGTCTATTTTGAGTCCTCTTCATCACTGCGTCGATATCCCGGTCAAACCACATATTCACTGCATTCGCACCGCCGGCGGCGAGAGTCCCACCGACCACCGTGTAGACGATCTTAAGCAGCGACGGCACACCTTGCTGAGCCACAACCATCGCTGGTACCGTTGTGATCAGTAGGAGTTCGATTACGCGCGGCTTGGTAAGTGCCACGTAGGCCCTAAGTGATCGACCTACCGAAATCGGCTTGGCCGCCGTTATAACAGAGTTCATTCCAGCCTTTTGTTCCTCACACAGCACACCCGGCGCAAACGTCGGGCGCTCTCCTACGTACATCTTTCCGTTTCTTTACTTTATCTTGATCAAAACATTAATGAGAAGGAAAAGCCATATTCAAGTAAGTTACCCTAGCAACTACCAGGACGTAATTTCAGCCAAATGATCTGGAAGTGGGTCCAATCTTATGCATGCGCGAATCTCCAAGCTGGTCAAACGTCTCATGGAGTCGGATCTAGACGCACTTGTGACATCTCACTTGCCAAATGTTAGATACCTAACCGGCTTTTCCGGCTCAGCCGGGATTGTGTACATTTCCCGAGATTTTGTCACTTTCCTTACTGACGGACGTTACGACTCTCAGTCCCGCAGGCAATTGAAAAGCGCGGGAAATTCCGACATTTCCATCTTCGTTGGAAATTCGTCGGAACAGATGAACGAACTCTCACGACTCTCAGCTGGCTGTGAGAGGCTCGCCATTGAGAGCCGCAATGCCGTCTGGGCGTTCGCCCCCGAACTCCAAGAGCTGGTTGGACCGTCTGTTCAGTTGATTCCGTCAACCGACCTTATTGAACAGATTCGCCGAATAAAGGACGCAGAAGAGATCGACGCTCTGACATCCGCGGCCCACATAGCCGACGAAGCCCTCACGGCAACTTTGGGTTTGCTGTCTAGCCAACCGACCGAGCGCAGTTTCGCTCAGCTGTTGGAGGCCGAAATGGCTCGACTTGGCTCTGAGAGGCCCTCTTTCGATACGATCGTCGGGGCTGGACCTAATTCAGCACTCCCCCATGCGCAGCCCACAGAACGCACGATTGCAAAAGGCGACGTTGTCGTCATTGATTTCGGTGCTACCTATCGCGGCTACCATTCCGACATGACTCGCACCTTTGTAGTTGGACAACCAACTCTAAGGCAGTCGGAAATTCACGAAAGCGTGATTCACGCACAGAGAAAAGCGATTGAATCCATAGTTGCTGGCAGAAGAGCCGAAGAGGTGGATGCTGCGGCCCGCAACTATCTGGCCGACCTAAATCTGGCAGATGAATTTATCCATTCAGTCGGACACGGAGTGGGTCTTGAAATCCACGAGACTCCGATACTTGGAAGCGGGAACCGCCTTACTTTATTGACAGGAGAAGTGGTCACCGCCGAACCCGGGCTTTATCTAGAAGGCGAGTTCGGGGTTCGGATTGAAGACATGATTCATGTCGGGTCCGAACCAGGTCGCATTACTCAATTCGGCTATGACTGGATCGTCTGAACAGTGGACAGTCGAATTGAATTGCAAGTTGGCTAGCACCTAAACCCAAGCCTCGACAAAGCTAATAAGCACGGCCTCACCCTCCTGATTGACCAGCTCGTCAGATAGGAGTATCCACTCCTCCGACTAAGATTCATCAGCGCATTTGCAGACCGCAATTTATCGATCCGGAGTTCAGATTGTCAGTTTCTACTTCCACCAACGACTTCAAGAACGGAATGACGTTAGATCTACCTGACGGCCTATATGGCATCGTCGAGTTCCAGCACGTGAAGCCTGGGAAAGGTGGAGCATTCGTTAGAACGAAACTGAAGAACCTCAGAACCGGCGCAGTAATCGAGAGAACGTATCGAGCCGACGAGAAGCTCGACCAGGCGATCATCGATAAGAGCGACATGCAGTTCCTCTATCGTGACGGAACCCAAGTCGTATTTATGGATACGGCCACCTATGACCAACTCCAGGTAGAGGATACCGTACTCGGAACAGCTGTCAACTTTCTCAAAGAAGGGGACATCGTGTCTCTCAGCACCTACGAGGGTGAAGTAGTTGCTACTGAGCTTCCAGCTGCTGTCGAGTTGACAGTCACTGAAACAGAACCCGGTATTCAGGGCGATCGAGTATCGGGCGCGAGAAAGCCTGCCACGCTCGAAACGGGAATCGTCGTTCAAGTTCCGCTCTTCGTGAACACAGGAGAGAAGATAAAGGTTGATACAAGGTCTGGCGAATACTTGACCAGAGCCTGATGGCACCAGAAGACCGAAGGCTGTTCAGGGAAAGGGCTCTCTCCTTGATCTACGAAGCCGAGATGAAGGGCCTAACAAGTAGCGCTCTACTCGAACAGCTCCCAGTAAGAGAAGAGGAGTTCGTCGTTGACCTCCTGAAGTTGGAGGAGGCCAACCGCGAAACTGGCGACCGACTAATCGATGCAGCGGCAAGAGGTTGGGACCTCGACCGGATGCCAGTTATCGACCTCTGTATCCTTAGGCTGGCAACTTGTGAGCTGTTGTCCAATTCGGAAACCCCACACGCAGTTATAATCTCCGAAGCAGTCGAACTCGCAAAAAGATTCTCGACAGACTCCTCGTCAAAATTCGTGAACGGAATTTTAGCAACTATAAAGAGGGGTGCAGAGGCGGAGGTTCCACAGAATCGGTCAGGCGAAGCCTGATTTTTCCACGTTGGACCGGCGCCCCCTCACAATGGGGCTCCTTCTAATTAGGACTGGCGAAATCTGAAGCAGAGCCTGCCGGCGATCCATTGGTGCACAAGCATCTAAGAATAAATCATGACCATCAAGGACTGTGGGGGGCCACCCGACCGACAAACCTATCTGAGAGACGCCGGAAGCTGATTTATTCCATCGAAATTCAACGGTTGGATTGTCATCTTCAGGTCCTCTGCAGCAGTTGAAAGCACTAGATTCGCCGCCTGCTCTTCGGATTGCATATTCCGCACTCTTACGCGAATGTCGGCGATTGCCTTTGCATCTTTCGGATTCTTAAGCAGATCCTGGGCATCGACAATCACAGCGGCTGCATTTGGGTATGCCCACTCAACATAGTTGTTCGTCGCCTTAGAGATGTTTACTGACAGATTCTCAAGAGCCGTGGGTGGGGCAAGAGTAGCCAGATCATACAGGTCTGGGTTGTCTATAACCGTGCAGGTCGACTCGGCTCGAACCATGATCTGCTTAGCCGTAGCTACCTGGTTCGACGTTCCAGAAAGTATCCCCGACAATGCGGTCAGCGAATCCGAAAGACTCGCATTGCATACCTGCATGTCCGTGACGATCGTCGTCCGAACTAGTTGCAAGTTCGCCTGACGATCAGCGAGCGTTACACCACGGGGCAGATCGGTCAGAACCGCAATCACAACGAGCGCAAGGACCGCCAAGATGACCCATCTCTTTTTCCTGCTATTCGCTGCCTGCTGCTCCTTCGGAGTCCTGAGAATCCCGTCTGGACCTAATGACACAATTCAACCTTTCAACAACCCAATTCGCAACTGGTTCAGGTGACAACCGCCGCCACAAGTGCGAGCGAACTCAACCTCTAAGCCGATCACCCTAAGCGTTTCGCCTCCGCATATGCCTACCATCACACGACTAAAGAGAACATGAGCACCTCGGCGCAAAGAAAAATCTAGGACCACCTGTCCCTAGCCATGAGTTCCAGCTCGGATCTGATAAGTCCCGGAGCGATACTCTTCACAACCTCGAGCCCACCCTTACCGTCCAACACGAAGGTAAGGCCATCAATAGCCTTTTTATCGAGCCTCATCAGTTCAATGAGTAAGTCTGGATCGGCCCAGTCCGGCAGTTTGCTATCTAAACCGAACGAGCTCACGACGATAAGATGCTCTTCGAGTCGTGATTCGTCGATCCGCCCCAAAGAGAGCGCTAATCGGGCGGCAAAAATAAGTCCAATGGCAACGGCCTGTCCGTGCTTGATCCTCTGCTCACCGCCGACCAAATCTCCTTGTGCTTCCAGTGCGTGAGCAAGCGTATGGCCATAATTGAGTAACGCTCTTGTTCCGCCCTCCGTTTCATCACTCGAAACGAACTGCGCTTTGATGGCCGCGCATATCTCTACCTGCGCATCAAGCGGAAGTTGCAGAAGATTGTCGGCACCCAAAAATGCGTACTTCGCCATCTCTCCCCGACCACACAGAAGCTCCTCAAGAGGTAGAGTCTCCAGCAGGTTCGTGTCACAAATGACAGCTCGGGGCTGATGGAAACTTCCGACGAGATTCTTTCCCTCTCGAATATTGATGGCCGTCTTCCCACCGATTGCAGCGTCGACCATACCTAGAAGAGTTGTTGGTACATTCACCAATGTCACTCCACGGTGGTAGATAGATGCAGCAAAGCCAGCGAGATCTGTTACAACTCCCCCTCCGAATCCAATAACTAGGTCAGCCCGAGAAAGTCCAAACTCCACAAACTCACTAATCACACGCTCTAAGGTCACAAAACTTTTTGCAACCTCCCCGTCGGGAACCGTAATTACTTTGACGGGTTGGCGAATGTCCAGTGACAGAGGGATTGACGCCTGAGTGACAACGGCCACTTTAGAAACCTTCGGGCCAATTAGTCCGGGTAACTCCGAAAGAGCACCTCCACCAATCAAGATAGGATAGCTGCGCTCCTCCAATTCAACTTGTACACGCCTAACACCCAACCCAAATCCCCTCTCTGGGCACCAATAGACCTCCGATAGGGCAACCCCCAAAAAGGCCTCACACAGGTAACATTTAAAGTTCCTAAAACAACTTATGGAACGATAAGGCGCCTTTGCCGCTAATTTGCGAGTTCCCAGACGTAGCTAACTATGTGCGCTACCCGCCACTTGCAGCTTTGAAGTTCCTAGAAAACTCGACTACCGAATCTCCACCGAACTTTCGCAACGCCTCCGATAGCAGTACAAACGCGACCATCGACTCGGCTACAACGCCCATGGCCGGAACAGCGGTAACGTCCGTTCGCTCCTTGAAGGAAACAACAGATTCCTTGGTTTCAGTATCGACTGTCGCAATTACGGGACGATTTAGTGTTGCCAGCGGCTTCATCCAAGCTTTAGCCCTCAATGGACTACCAGTTGTGATGCCGCCCTCTACTCCACCTGAACGATGTGTCCTACGATAGTACGACTGATCATCAGCATCCCAATGGATCGCATCATGGGCTTCTGATCCCCTCCTATAGGCGATGTCGACACCATCCCCAATTGAAACCGCCTTGACGGCTTGAATGCTCATTAACGCCTGACCAAGCAGACCATCGATCTTTCTGTCCCAATGCACATGGCTCCCTAAGCCCACGGGGACACCAAATGCAACAACTTCAGCTGCACCGCCAAGCGAATCACCTATCTTCGCAGCCGCCTTGATTTCCGCAACCATAAGTTCTTCAAACTCAGGGAGCCAACACCTAACAGACGACGTGTCAATTTTCGGGAGATCTTCTAAGGTCGGAAGTGAATCTGTAGCCTTTATCTCAACTGATCCAATCTGAGTCACATGAGAGAGGATGCCGACCCCGATCTCAGATAAGAGCGCCTTCGATAGGCAACCCGCAACTACACGTGCAGCAGTTTCTCGGGCGGAGGCCCGCTCAAGAACATCGCGGGCATCACTAAGTCCATACTTAATCATTCCTGCGAGATCGGCGTGACCCGGTCGAGGTTGGGTCAAAATCTTGGATGGCTGCCCTGGGTGCGGGGACATCTCCTCAGACCATTTTCTATCCCACTCAGAATTTCCGATCTCAATCGCTACTGGCGACCCAATCGTCCTTCCATGACGAATACCAGCAAGCAGCGTGATTGAATCTGCCTCGAACCGCATCCTGGGCCCTCGCCCAAATCCGAGTCTGCGCCTGGCAAGTTCGCCCTGAATCTCATCTTCGGTAATCTCCAGGCCAGCGGGTAGACCTTCGACAATTACTACCAGAGCCCTGCCGTGCGACTCGCCGGCGGTTAGAAATCTAAGCATCCTCCGAGCCTAATTGAGCCCAAGCTAAACACCTATTGTGCCGTAGCACTTGAAAATCAACCGATCTTCGATCCAAGATCGTGGGACGTTGTCAAGCCGACCTCCTCAGGCAACCTATGCCCCCGATCGATTGACCAAAACGGTCCAGGCACACCAATTGCGAAGTTCCAGGGGTCACTTCGTTGCCATCACAGACAGGGCGCATCTAACGGCTCTACAGCCATTTTGCATCATCCTGCCGGCGGCACCCCCGAGGTACTACTGGACGTAGTAGAAGACCCAGAACCAGACGCAGGTACAAATGGATTTCGGGTCACGACAACCGACGTGGGAACTTGCTTTGCAACACCTAGAGGAGGCGTACCTTTGACGAGAATATGAATACGCGGGACTGGCAAGTTCGCCGCCGGAGATTTCGTAGTCAAGGACGATCTCAAATAGAAGATGCCCGCTACTGCGACCACAACAAAAAGGCCGAGTAGTAGCAACTTCTTTGCCTTCCGTTTTGGCTCATGTGAGTCAGGATCACTTATAACTGCATCGTCGGACAGAGAATGGGCGTCAGACGAAGCGCCGGGGACCGACGCATCGTCAAGATCTGACTGTTCAAGAAACATGGCTACCTACCACTCCTAGCGAGCAACGCGACTCTCATATATCTCTACTGTGCCTCGAAGATGGAGGCCTGGATCTGCGCGCTAAGTAATGGACTGCTAGTACCACTACTTGCACTGTTGGATGACTTAGTGCCAAGGGACACTGACTTGACAAGAATCAGTCGGGGAAGCCCGTCCAGGTTATGTAAAAACCCGAGCAAAGCGGAGTATTGACCATCCACGCTGAATGTAACTGCCAAAGAGGTAACGCCCGCAGGAACTCCCGGAACCGCCTGAGAAATGGCCGCTGGCGCCGTAGGTGAGACTGTAACCTCGGACACACCCGCACTTGAGGCAGCCGTTTGTAGGTTCGTTAGAAATTGTGAGAGTTGCGGAGTCGCCGGAAGTGCCGAGCTGACCCGAGCCAACTGAGCTTTCAGCGATGAGACATTCCTCTTTGCGGAGTTGAGCTGGCTCACTTGAGCAGCCAAGGTAGACCTTTGCGATGCAATAGACGCAGCCTGCGCATTCAGTGCTGAAATCTTCGACTTCTGCGGGCTATAAAGAGCGAGGTACCAGCCTGCTGACACCGCTATTACTGCGAGGACCATCGCTAGGATCCTTATAGTTTTCCGATCAGCTTTCATTGAGCTCCTCCGCCCAAATAGTTGGATACTGGAACCGCGTAGAGTTGCGGATTCAACGTCGTCGACGACGAGAAGGTACCCAATCCAATCTGCTTTGCATTTGTACCAGTGGCAGGAAAGCCTGGACAGCCCGTGCCACCCTCCACTATCGGATTCACATTTGAGGACGACACCCAGGTCGATCCGACACCGCTAATAGACGCTGCTGAATTGATCCAATCGATAGGCGATTGCTGAGAACAACTATTGAAACTGATCGTTACAGCGATAGGTGACGGACCAGTAGATGCGGTAGCGCTTACCGCCTGTGCGGGGGTGGCGGTTGTTAGTTGAAGTGAATTCATCCAGCTATCAGTTGGGGTCGCATTTCCGATAGATGCTATGACCTTGTCCCAGGCAACGTCATCTTGCATCGTCTGTGCTAAGTAGCCCTCGTCCGCCTTGAGAGTGGTCTGCATTTTGGAAATCGGTGCAAGTGTCACCAGCTGGGCTTGAAGCGCAGACACCGCTGCCTGACCTGAGACAACGGAATTGGTTAGTTGCGAAACTTGCCTCTCGCCAAGATACCAAAATGAAGACAGACCGGCGGCAACCAAAAGCACTCCCACGCCACCATAAACGTCCTTTGCACGCTCCTTCCTCGAAGCGGCGAGCCTCTTCATGCTCAGATCGATGGACGACTGAAAGTCGAACATTCCGTGTAGGGCAAGCCCCAATGCCGTCAGAAAACCATAATCAACGATGCTCTCGTCTTGCAGGCTGAGCTCGCCGACACTCTCTTTCACCGCTGCGACCATTGCGGGATGAGCTACTTCAAATCCTGTACGCTCGTGCAGCGCCTCAGCTATGCCGTTCGCCCTGGAGCCACTTCCTACCAACCAGACTTTATCGATATTTGAACTACCGGACTGGAGTTGATAGAAATCGATGGTGGAGGTTATCTCGCCGACCAGGTGTGACACAGCGGTCTTGATCGCATCCTCTATCCCAGAATCAAGGTGTGAATCAAGCTCAGAAACGGAATACTCCCGCTTCGCAAGTTCGGCTTCCTCCCAGGTGCCATCTCCAGCGGCCTTTATCGCCGCAGTAATATTCTCTGAACCTCGGACAATTGTCCTTACGAACTTGACCTTTCCGGAATCTACAAAACTTATCTCGGTGAGCTGCGAACCTACGTCCACAACCACCTGGCTTGTGGCAACAACTTTCTCGTCATCAGTCCGGTCACGTTCTATCCGGTTCAACCAACTGATTGCCTTTTGAGTTGCCAAGGCACCGACATCAACCGCCTGCACCTTGAGACCGGCCTTCTGAATGGCCTTCGTAGCGGCTTCAATAACCTTCGAGTAAGCTCCAGCTATCAAGACTTCGGAGTACGACTCGCCGCCTCCACCGGTCAGAGAGCCCTGAATTACGTAGGAGCTGACCAGATCCTTCTCGGGAATCGGAAGGAGCTCGATTGCCTCATAGGAGACCGCAGCATCCAATTCGTTCGACGCCATTGCAGGAAGCTGTGAAGTCCTTATGACTACCCTCGTACCCGACACTCCCACGACGGCAACCTTGGATACAACGCCGGCTTTCTTGAGAACAGTCCTCAGGGTCTGAGCCACAGCATCGGCATTGGCCACTTCTCCCAGTTGGCTCGCACCATCGGGAAGCACCGCCTGGGCTAAGGCAGTAATGCGCTGAGTCGACTTGTCGCCCTCAATTTCCACAACCTTTACGGCGTAGCTCCCGATATCAATTCCAACTACCCGGTTCGCCACGAGCGACTCCTCGAACCATATGCGAAAGATACAGCGACCGCTGTCCTTCTAATTGAATCGATCCTTTTAGTGAAAACCTTTAGGGTCTGCCAGACGCTAAAAGATGCCATACAAGCTGAACCGACAGGAACCCCGCGTATAGGAATGGGCCAAATGCAAGGGTGTCCTTTCGTGACAACTTCCGCGCCACCATCATCCCGACTCCAAATAGAGACCCGAAGCCGAATGTCAGCAGAAAGAAGTAGAAAAGGTACTTGGGTCCGAGAATCCCGACGGACAGACCGAGAACCAGCGACAATTTGGCATCACCCATTCCCATGCCTCCACGACTGAGAACCGCGATCACAAACGGGAATCCAAATCCGATAGCGCCACCGATAAATGAATAGTAAAGCAGTAACACATGACCAGTCAGGAGCGAGGATGCGACAACTGCTATGGCAACACCGACGCCTCCCCAAAGAGTAAGTCGATTCGGAATTCGCCGACTCTCAAGATCTATAGCAGCGGCGGCAAGACCAACAAGATCTGTTACCAGGATGCCCGGAAGTGCAGCTGAAAATCCTATTGTCAAAGCGCTAAATAAGAATATGGCACCCAGTCCAATTTCGACCAACGGATATCGGATCGAAATAGGTACCGCACAGAAGCGACATCTACCGCGAAGAAGGATCCACGAAATGACTGGCACATTATCCTTCGCTGCAATTTGCAAACCACAATTCGGGCAGCTGGACCTCGGAGTAGAGATCGAAACACCCGCAGGTACCCTATGAATAACTACATTCGCGAAAGAACCGAATACCACTCCAAGCAACAGAACAAGTGCGAAACCCATCACGTACACGTCGAAGTATCGACAGTGAACATGACCACCTGAACCAATAATTTCAACTCACAATTGAGGGGGCTGTGGTCAGATCAACATGCAAATTATATGAGCCCCGACGAGTTCTCGCCAGGGCTCATATTCCATTCGATCAACCATCTGCAAGGAATCAGCTCAGTCGAATCCAGCTGAACGGATTACCGTTTTCAGTCAACGATTACCAGGGATTGGTACCTTGTGCATACCATCCGTCACCAGTGGTAACGAGAGTGGCAGGTGGACTTGCCGTCGTGAATCCTGTGCAGGGATCCGCAGTAGTTGCAGTTGCCTTGTAGTAGTAGGTACCATCACCGGAAGGGGCTCCGCTCAGTTCATAGACTCCGTATACGTTTCCAGATGCCGAGTAGGACGCGAGACACACGCCAGCTGCTTGCCCAGAGGTTTGAGTCGTGGGGGCCAAGGTCACAAAGACGGTGCCAGCCGTCTGTGAGAAGGTTCCAGTCTTGGTAGTCATGTTCTGGTCGGGGAACGTCGTACCGCCTGCAACAAAGGTCTGATTGCTCGAGAAGTATGCGATCTCGTTGGTCAGTGCGTTCCGAATATTCGATTGCGCCGCCCTGTCCTGCGCTGATTTCTGGGCTCCAAGGAATGTCGGGATTGCGATCGCCATCAGGATG
>JAKBHQ010000428.1 GCA_021836665.1 Thermoplasmata archaeon | reverse complement strand
ATCAGCCGTCTAATGTCTGCACGACGCCTCTGATGAAAAAGATAGAAGCCACATTAGGAAGCTAATTTGTTGATTGACAAGAGAGTTGAACTCATAAGGCCGCTTTGGCTCCGGGCGTCCAGCCTGTTTCTGTCGCTATTTGGGCTTGGGGTCTCGATCTACCTCACCATCGCCCACTACAGCGCCAGTGTCGTTCTGGCGTGTCCAGAAAATGCCACCATCAACTGCCAAAAGGTTACGACCTCTGCCGAGTCACTAATATCAGGAGTTCCAGTCGCCCTGCTGGGTCTCATTTTTTACCTGGCCATGGTGGCAATATGTCTTCCGCAGGCGTGGAGAATAGCAAAGCTCGAGCCAATCCGCTTAGCGATGAGTGGCTTGGGCGTGCTATTCGTCCTTTGGCTTGTCTATTCTGAACTGGTGCTCATCAAGGCAATCTGCTTATGGTGCACCTCGGTTCATGTAGTCACGGTCGGAGTATTCCTCTGCCTGCTCTACGGATTTATGACCTACTCGCGTTCGAGCGAATAGGTCATGGTGCGACTAATGGTGCGACTACTTGATGAATGATTCTTTATCGAACCCATAGCTGGTACTTCCTTCAAAACCCAGACCACGCCTTTCGAGTTCGTTGAGCCCTCCCCAGATTCCGGTAGATTCGTTCGAAGCCAGGGCTTCATCGAGGCAGTCGAGCCTCACCTGGCATCTTGCGCAGATCCACTTGGCCCGCTCCTCGCGAGACTTACGGTCGGAGCGTTTTTCGCCTTTTTGTGGAGGATAAAACAGGGATCCAAATGAACCCCTACAAGCGGCGTTCTCGCGCCACACTCCCGCCCCGATCCTCTGACCCATTCGCCCTCCCCAGATCAAATGTGCAACAAGATGTACCAGAGGGAATGGCCCCCCATCCCCTGCTCGCATAATAAGGCCTCGGCTCTAGGATAATCAAGCTGGGCCGTCATTTCGCCACAATTCAAAGGGTCTCCATGGCAACTCATAATGCGACCCGCGTTTCTAGCGCGGGACGCTAAGCAATGGAGCTGGTGGATGAGCTGGCATTAGCCAAGGGCTGCCGATGAGTGCCGCGCCACCTCAGGGTAGAGATTTCGGGGACTTTACCAGAATGGAGTGTGGGGCACAATGCCCCTGGCTTTAGCCATGGGCATGTAGAGCCTTACCAGGGCGAAGTCCTGAGACCAGCGCTCAGACGTTGCGCTGATTTGCCACGTACTGTTTGATGATCTCTAGCGGCGCACTGCCGACTGTAGCGACAACTAACCTGATAGCTAGGGGTGCGGTGCTAGAACCAAACACTGCCTCCCACTGTTTCAACGGACCTATTTCTGCGATGTCTGCGGGTTAGTCAGTTCAAGGGACAAGAATTCTGCGGCCGTGATGGTCGTCCGAACTGGTTTCAACCCGGCTGGTGTTGATGGCATATGACCTGGGTGTCCGCTGGGCACTCAGGCTGCCTGAGCCAGGAATCCCCCGGATTTATCCGTGGGGAGGTTTCAAGTAAACACATCGACAGCCCGGGGTATCAATGCAGTTATAGATGCAGTTAATTTACACCGCCTTGGTTTGATGCCCGAGATCTTGATGCCTGAGATTACGTCAAGGAGGCCAACGATGGGTTTTGCGGTAGCCGACCCAGCACAATGCTCAAGTCGTTGGTAGCTTTACCACTAATTGGGTTCTAGATGCTCTAGTATCCCATGGAGTGACCCAAGAGAACAAGACCCAAGAGAACAAGACCCAAGAGAACAAGACAGACGAGATTTACAACTTGACCAAGGGCGCCACGGTGTGCCTTGTTACCGGCAAGGGCGGAGTAGGTAAAACTACTGTTGCAAGATACATCGCCCATCTTGCGGCTCTGTCCTCCCCAAATGTTCTCTTAGTTAGACTGGACGACTTTACCAATCTCGTTCAATCGGTTGCTGAAGGATCCGGTATGGGTGACGGGCAATCAGCCGACCGGTCCGAGGAAGAAAAAAAATTCGCAAGTCAGCCGATAGAGGACTCATTTAAGACGATGAAACTTGAGCCCCATGAGGTTCTAGTCGACTATCTTGCCGATCATTCCTTAGGACAGGTGGCTTCGAGGCTCATTTCGACTGGGATAATCGGAGTAGTTGCGACGGCTATCCCGGGGATAAAGGACCTATTGTTGCTCGGGAAGCTCAAGCAGCTCGAGCAGACGGGCGATTACGACTTGATTGTGGTCGATCTACCAGCCTCTGGGCACGCGTTGAGCTTTCTGACGTCACCTGCCGGATTAGCCGAAGTTGCCAGGGTGGGACCATTGAAGGCGCAGGCAGACGACGTACTTGAGATGCTCAAGGATCCAGCGAGGGTAAGTTGCGTAATGGTGACCATAGCCGAGGAGACGCCGGTACAGGAAGCGATTGAGCTGAATGAAGCGATCTCCGATAAGACCACGCTCTACGTGGCTTCCTTAGTGGTGAATAAGGTCCTAGCCCCGATAGTTGTCGGCGACGTCGAGCTTGAATCTTCGCCCGCTGACGCACGCGCAGCTTGGGCCTACCGTCAGTCGAAGTTCCAGTCACAGATGCATCAGATAGAACGTCTCATGGAGGAGTTCGATCAGACCATTTTCAGCATTACTGCAATTGAAGACGACCGACTCAAAGTGCCCATCGCCGATCAGTGGACGAAATGGTCGATGACTACCCTGAGGAAATAGGACGGAGACGAGTTGCAAAATTCAATGGCAGAACTCTTGTCTAACAGGAGGGTAATCGTATGCCTAGGCCCTGGGGGAGTCGGTAAAACTACCTGTTCAGCTGCTATAGCTTACGCAGAGGCGGCCACGGGCAAGAAGGTGTGCGTGGTGACAATAGACCCTGCTCGCAGGCTTGCCTCGGCACTTGGCCTAAGTCAACTTGGCAATGACGCTTCACTCGTTACCAAGGTGGGCTCTGGCGAACTATATGCGACGATGCTGGATGCTCATGCGACCTTCGACGACATGGTAAGGCGCTATGGAAAGTCGCAAGAGCAGATTGAGCAGATACTGGCTAACAAGCTTTATCAAAACCTAACTACCTCCCTGTCTGGGACCCAGGAATTTATGGCGATGGAGAGGCTTTTTGAACTCCACGAGGATGCCAGGTTTGATGTAATTGTCGTCGATACGCCTCCGAGCGTCAGCGCTTTGGATTTCCTCGACGCCCCCAAGCGGCTTTCGAGTTTCTTGGATAACAGGATCTTTAAGCTATTGATAAAGCCACCACCTGCCTATTTGAGGCCACTAAGCCTAGCCACTCGGACCCTATTGAAGACGATATCCAAGGTCGTTGGGGCGGAAGTAGTAGAAGATGCGGTTCGCTTTTTTGAGGTATTTTCCGGTATAGAAGATGGCTTTAAAGAGAGGGCGGACTCGGTTGAGCGGGTGCTTTCTTCCCCTGAGACAGCCCTGGTGCTCATCTCCTCCCCGAGCCAAGGGGCAATCCTGGAATTAGATCAACTCGCCCAGAGGCTGAAGAAGTCCAAACGCGAATTCCACGCGCTAATAGTCAATCGTGTCACACCCGATTTTGCCGGGCCTTTGGAGCTTCAAAATGGAGCAAAGAACCTCGTGGCCGATAACTGGGTTTACTTGGCGCGAAAGAGGGCATCGGACCTAAAAGTGGGGAGCGAGCTAAAGGAGTTGCTAGGGGATGCCAAGACGCTATTTGTCGACGAGATAGCGGGTGAAATTTCGGATTTGGCCGGCGTCGAGGCGATCGCTAAGGATATTTCACTTGGAGAAGTGGGCTAACTTTGCATCCGGATTCGCATAACTCTCGCCGAGCTACTACCCTTTTAGGCGATGTATAAGATTCTTTTAGTTGCAGATACTCCCTCGGTCACCGACGAACTCGAATCGGCACTTGGCACGATTAACTATGAGTTCATTAAGGTCGACGACGGCAGGAATACAAGGAATGCGGTAAAAACACACCTTCCAGACCTGGTCATTGTGGATATGCAGGTGGGGAGTATGGGCGGGATGGCGATCTGCCTCGATCTTCGCCTCGAGGAGTCTGGTGGACGCTTACCATCGTCGAAGGTCTTGATGATAGTGGATCGAAGGGCCGACATCTTCTTGGCGCGTCGCTCAAGCGCCAACGGCTACATTATTAAGCCTTTGGATCCGATCAGAATCAGAAAAGCCGTGGTAGAGATACTATCAAATCAAAATTTCGAGGATCCTTCATTTGCTCCGACCGAGACCACGTCGGCCGTTTAGCTAGTTCAATATCGGTCCCAAGCAACATCGGCCACTAGTAGAGTCGGTTAATGGGCGACGCGGTGCCGAATAAAAAAGTGCGCCGAAGGACATTTCCCTCCTCCGGAGGGTAGGCTGGTTCTCCACGGGAAGTAGCGCAGCTTGGCAGCGCGCAGCGTTCGGGACGCTGAGGCCGCGGGTTCAAATCCCGCCTTCCCGACCAAAGCATTTCTGGCCAACAGGTATTGGCCAAGAGGGATTTGCGTCTACTCCGGTTCGGTTGTGCCGTTTGCGAGGTGGCCTGTTCCACTATTCGAACCGGATGATTTTAACTTCAGCTGGACTCGTTTGTTTTACCTAGCGTACCTTCGTTGACTGAAAATTCGCCCGAAGTTATCGTTTCGGAGTCAAAGGCTTGCACTGCGATCGAACGCCTCGGCATCAACGTCGCTACTACAAGGACTACCACGATGCCGGAGGCAATACCGACCCAGCCTGCATTAGCGTAGCCATTCATAAATGCGCCCCGAACCTTGAGATTCAAAATGAAAGCCAATGATCCACCGATTTGGTGCGCGATCGCAAGACCAGCCTCAAAGGAACCTACGACCAGGTGCCCCAGAGCTGGTGGCAAGAGATGTGAAGTTGGCCTTAGTTTTGAAGCGTATTCTGAGTTGAATATGCTCCCATAGAGCGCCACTCCAATTGCCCCGCCGATTTCCATCAGGGCAACATTGACAGCGGCCCCCGCTCCAAGGTGCTTTGCCGGAAGTACCCCCATGACTTCATCTGTGCCAACGGTCAGTATGAGCCCCATAGCGAGGCCTCCAATAAGCAGGATGCCCACCACGGAGGTGTAGTTGCTGTTGGCTTGAAATCCAATTTCTTTGATATTTACTACAACGAGAAGCAGCATTCCTATAGCGAGCAATACTTTTGGCCCGATCTTGTCTCCAACGGCCTTGGCAATTCCAGAGCCAGCGACTACGGCAGCAGCGGCGGGAAGAAAGTGGATGCCCGCTTGCAGAGGGGTCATCCCAAGATCCCCCTGGAGAAATTGAGTCATCAGAAATAGGAATCCAAATATGCACAGGTAGGTGGTCGCCATGGCGAGCGACGACATCGAAAAGCGCCTGCTGGACAAGATGGAAAGGTCGACGATGGGGTTTTCGAATTTTCCAGCGTGAAGGACGAAGAGCCCCATGGCGGCCAGGGAGAGCACAAAAAGAGCCAGTACCTTGTAGTCCAGCCAACCCCAATCCGGTCCTTCGATGATCCCAGTTACCAAGGAGACGAGGATAACCACTGTAAGTAGTGAACCCCTCCAGTCGAACCTTTCCGCCTTTGTATGGGGACTTTTTGGCAGCCAGAACCACGAGATGACCAATGCCGCTACCGCCACCACGGCACTAGCGAGGAAGATGGAGCCCCACCAATAGTACTTCAAGAGGACGCCACCGGCCAGTGGTCCAAGTGCAACGCCGATTCCTGCGCTTGCAGTCCAGCCAGCGATCGCACCTTCCCTCGCCTTGGGGGTGTGGAAGACATCTACGAGCATTGACAAAGACGCTGGAACTGAAATTGCGGCGCCTATGCCCATTAGTACCCTGCCGAGGATCACGATTGCGCTACTGCTCGCCAGGACCGCTACGACCGAGCCCAAAATGAAGCTCGTCAAACCACTCTGGAGAATGACTCTACGCCCATGGCGGTCAGCCAGATATCCGCCTACGACAATCAGACCAGCAAACGCTGTGGTGTACGAATCGGTAATCCATTGCAAAGAAGTAGTGGACGCGTCCAGGGAGCGTTGTAGGGTAGGCAAGGCCACGTTGACTATCGTGTTATCTAGTGAAACAAGAAAAAAAGTCAAACAAAGAACTATTAGCGCCCTCGATGTCCTGGAACTAGTTTTGACATTTAAATCCTGAGTCACCCTGGCCCCCCCAAGTCCTGCCGCACAATTCGGTACAAATTATCCAAATAAAGAGCTGCATCGGCGATTATAAGTCAATGGTGAGCGTTTTACAATAGATTCTCCTTCGGTGTTTCCGTACTAATTGGAAATAAATGCAGTCGCACCTCGGAACCGTATTGCGAGTTATCCTTCGTTGGGATGGGTGTGTGACGGTTAAAGTAGCTCGCTTTGGCCGCGGAGGGGGACTTGGGTTCAGGCCCAGAAGAAGTCGTAGCCATCTGCTGGTATCGGGGAGGTTGACCTTCCCGACCACGACATGGTATTGAAGGCCGCGGTGTGGCTAGTGAACTACGCTACAGAATAGCGTTTCAATTAGTGCAGCCCGATCGGTTGTTTGTTCAAGCGGGACGCTCGGCTACTATTGACCGACAAAGTTGACGGTTGTGACCTTGCTGGCCTTCTGCCCACTGGCCATCAGTTCCCCACAGTCTGCCCCGACAAGTTGGGGTTGTGTGGAGCGGCTTAGGTTGATGCTATTTGGTGGGTCGACAACCGCAAGTTCGCATATGCCGGGTTGGGAGACCGAGGAGTACTGGCCCGCCGGAAGTGTGTAGCTATAAGGATTTCCACGCTGGGTCTGTTGGTTTATTGAGCCGGTTGCGGTCGCCGGCCGAAGGTTGTAGACAAATCTTAGGCTAAAGAGTTCGAGCACAGCACCCTTTGTGAGTGGGAAGGTGACTACGTCACTCGGAGTAACGGGGGCAATCGACAAAGTCGGAGCGATTGATGCTGACTTATAAAACGTGTAGCCCTGATGGAAGTCAAAGACGGACCAGCAGCCAGTCGTGGAGAAATCACTCTTTGCCAAACCTCCAGTTATGCGGCCGCTGGTGCCGTAGATTTGGAGTGCTTGAGCAAAAGTGGCAGGGATTTGAGCTAGTGGGAGCACGAGTTTCGTCTTTGGGTTCAATGGAGCTGAATAGCCGTCTTTGAGGGTTGCAAATTTCGGCGAGGTCGAGCCATTCGTGAATGGTTCGAGGGCGACCTTCCAATTCGAATTTGGCGAAGACTTGACAAACTCGAAGAGTGTCGCCGAATCTGAGTTGGGGCATGCAGCGGCTGGGCTAGCGGAGTTAGCAGGCGAAGTCAACGAAACCATGGCTAGAAAGTGAGCGGGATAGTGTGAGGAATAGGGGATGGAATCCCCTTTCAGCGAGTAGTAAAAGGGAATGTAATTGGCGCCAGTTACGCTCTTTGACCCGGCGAGTTTCTGCATTTTGAAAAAAGCGTCGTCCAAAGCTAATGCGGTACCAGTTTCGATTTGACCCTGCCCAG
>JAKBHQ010000291.1 GCA_021836665.1 Thermoplasmata archaeon | reverse complement strand
TTCATAGGGAAGTTCGGCGTATCGTGCTAGCACGTTCTCCCGCGCAACTGAGCGTCAAGGTGCATGAGTTGCTGGTTACCCAAATTTCTTATCAACCGTGTGCGAATAAGTCTAAGGATTCTGAGCAGTTATGCTCGGGTTTTTGGAAGCAGGTCACCAACTTTGTGAATATCGACCAATTAAGGACTTGGAACCAGGACGATTGTTTTAGCTCAAAGGACAAACCTAGCTCAAAGGACAAGTTTTGTCAGGGTAATTTGTGCAGTCATCAAACTTTCCGTGTTCTTGTTAAGGGACATTTGATCAAAGAGGAGTTTGGCATAGCTGGCTCTGCCAACTCCGAGTACAGGCTAAGACGCGCTACTGCGCTAGGCGGGCATCGACAGGCCTTGTTATGGTGCCGATAGGTCATTCGTGCTAGCGAAAGGGGAGATTTTTGGCATTTAGCTTTATCCACTGTTCCGATCTTCATTTGGGGACGCCTTTCTCCGGACTAAGGAGAATGGACAATCGACTCGGGGGAATTCTCGAATCGGCTACTTTCGCCGTTTTTTCATCACTCTGCGATAGAGCAATTTACGAACGGGTCGATTTCTTTATTATCGCAGGAGACGTGTATGACGGCGTGAAGAACAATCCCAAGACGGCCAGACTGATTAGGGAGCAGCTAGTGCGCTTGGTGGAAGCCGGCATCGATGTCTTGGTGGCGCTTGGAAACCATGACCACGTCGGACATCTCCTTGCTGAAGTGACAGAGCCGCCCGAAGGAGTTTATGTATTTTCGAAGGATCAGCCTCAAACTTTCAAACTCCAGAGCGCCTCGGGAGAGGAGGTGGTCTTTGTCGGTAGGAGTTTTCCGACCAAGAGGGTCAATGAAGACCTTTCACGGGATTTTCCAGAGGCCGAGCCGGGTGTCTATAACATTGGGGTGATACATTGCTCCCTAGATGGCGCTCCACTCCACGAGGGGCAATCACCCACCACGACGACCTCATTGCTCTCCAAAGGGTACCAGTACTGGGCCCTCGGACACATCCATACCCGGATGATTAGGCGCGAAGGTCGGACTTTCATTAACTATTCCGGTAACCCCCAAGGACTCTCGATGAAACCTTCGGAGAGGGGGCCGAAGGGAGCTCTACTTGTAAAGGTGGATTCCGGTCAATGCGAAGTCGAGTTTGTCCCCCTGGCAAAGGTGAGATTCGAGCTGCGCAGCGTCGACCTCTATGGCGACGACGGATTGGGCGCATTTGAAGAAGATGAGGAGATGCTAATAGAGCACATTTCAAAATTGGAAGAGGAGGTGCCCTCTGACGAAGTAATGGTCTTGCGGCTGAACTTGACCGGAACCAGGGGTGCAAGACGTTTGACCGAGGGAGAACTGAAGGAAATTACCTCGATTGTGAATCGTAGATTGTGGCAAAAAGGCGGGAGAATATTCTTGGAATCGGTCGAGGACCATCTGGGACTGAAAAACCTATACCTCACTACAGCAGTTGCCCAAGCCCTCGAAGACGTAGCAAGCGAGATGGAGAGCCAGGACCTTGACCAATTGGTACTAGACCGCATCCATAAGGCTCTTTTAAGGGTTCCAATTGAGCTTAGATCCGAACTGACAAGCGAGCTCTCGCCGCACGAGATTTTTGAATCTGCAAGGTCGATGGTATTTGAAGCTGTAGCGGGGAGCTCTGAGCAGGATTAAGGTAACCCAGTTTGAAATACAATCGTCCACACGAGGCGTCTCTCGTGAGATTTCGTCATCGAATCTTGTAGTCGTCTACGGTCCGAACGAGGCCGGCAAATCGTCTTTTAGACAGCTCGTGACGGACTACCTGTATCATCTGACTAGACCCAAGGACCTCCTTTTTGGTTCGATTCAGGTCGAAGTCGACGATACATTACTCAAAATCAAAAGGGATGAGAAGGGTCGAAGGGTCGAATTTCTTTCCGAGGGATATGCCCTTCGTCCTCAAGCTCGACTTACTTACGACCTTCTGAATACTACGAAGAACTCCCAGCTCAATCAGCTAGGACGGCTATGTGTTGTCGGATATACGGACCTAGCGCTTTTTACGAACGCTTCGCCCAAGGAGGTCGAATCTCTGGTCGCCACCTTTGTGCAAAGTGGGGGCGTCGGCGTTGATCTATCTCTGGTTTCTGAGGAGTTTAGAAGATTGGCCGACGAGATATATAGGCCTAGAGCGGACTGCCGAATGAAACTTCTGATCCAACGCTACGAGAATCTTCAAGAGCAAAAGAAGGCCATCGAAGAGGGATTCGTTCATTCCTTCGAACTGCAAAAGGCTAGTCATCTAGGTCAGGCAACCCTTAGATGGGTCGACGATTGCCTACTCTACCTGCGACAGGCTGAAAGACTGCTCGGAGCGGTTGGAACATCGTATCAAGGGGTAGTTGCCTTTTGGAGGTCCTCCTCGAAGCTGAGCCAACTGCCGAGGTTAGATCCTGGCCAAATAGACGAATTACGGAGTTCGGCATCGGATCTTTTGCTTTTATCGAGAGAAATAGAGGCCAAAAAATTAGCTAGATTTCGTCTCGCTGAGGAGGTCAAGAGCTCCTCCTTCACAAACGTCCACCGTTTGGCCCTTTCGGAGACCTACAAAGCGTTAGAAATTGATCTAGCGGGGGTAGATCTATCTCTCGAAACTGCCAGCAGGGACCTTAAGGAGGTCGAGCAATCCATTGATCGCCAACTGCTGATCGGTCGAGGCGAGATACCTGATGTTACTATTTCGCCTGTGAGTTTTGAGAAGAAACTTTCGGCCATAATCGAGCTGGGGGAAAGGCTATCGGAGGTGGAAACCGAGCTGAGCAAGATCCACACGATCGCGGAGTCACTGCCCAATGAGGATCTGTTTCTGGAAAGGGACCAAGACGAACTCTCTTTCAAGCAAAGCCTTAAGGCGGCCATGGAGGAATTTGCGGATTCGAAAAGGCGATTGCGAGAGATCGAGGACCGGATATCACGTGTAAAGCGACGAAGGGTTTCTCCTGTAGTTCTGGCAACATATTCGGTGGTAATGCTGATCGTTATTGCCCTCGCTGTCATCTCTTTTAGCCAAGCATCGCCTTTTTTAAATTACGCCAAAATTGTCGGCATTATTGCCGGACTTCTCCTTTTGCTACTTGGGTTTTTTCTTCATAAGGGCAGCCTCGACGAAGTTGACAAAGAGCTGCTCGGGTCGTTAAGGTCGACATTAGCTGAGCAACGAGAGATGGGCCATCGACTTTCAGAGCAGCTGGGACAACAAATTCTGGTCGACGAGCCACTGAGGTTAGAACTGTCAAAGCTGACAGATGAGATATCGACGTTGTCTGGCAAAGTCGCCGAAAAGGTTCGCTTTATGGAGCTTCGCAAATCTCTCCATGACCAAAGGGTAAAAGCTGAAACCGAGAGGGACATTTTGCTTAATCGGATCGAGAGGGAGTATGAGTACACCTTCAACGTCTGCTACAGACACGGCCCCGTGACACAGCAGGCTCTTGAGGACCGTGAGCTTTGGCGGCTGACTCAGGTTAGAGATCATTGTGCAGCACAAAGAGACATACTTTTAGCAAAGAGGGACGAACTTAGGGCCACCTTTGATCGACATGCGGAGTTAGCCTTTGAGTCTCTTTCGAGAATGGCGAGGGGATTTGGACAGCGAGGCGAGTTAGAGGAGCTGAGGCGAGAGCTATGCGATCTTGAACGGACGACCAGGGATCGGCATCAACAGCTGGATCGTCTCGAAGAGGAAATTGATCTCCTTGAAAAGGAATTTGAATCCCACAAGGCAGAAACTAATTTGCTTTTTGAAAGCTTTGGGTTGCTTTTTTCGCCATCTACAGTGGATGAGCTTCTACGCAACCTCTCCTCCAGGAGAGAAGAAGCCCTTGCTTACGAAATTCAAAGGCAGTCACTGACCGATGGAATTTTGGCCATGGGAGACCTTTCTGCGAAGATGGGAGACTTTTTTGACCAGCGGAACACCATTCCAAATCTGGTGGAGTCTGAAGTAGTTAGCTATAACAAAGTGGCGAAAGTGCTTGAATTTATGCGCTCCGAGGGGCTGTCTGGATTCGAGGACGACATGGTAAAGCCCGATGAATTGGAGAGGAAAGTTACTTACTTTCAAAGCTTCGGCGAAGCCGTCCGCGATATTTGCACCGAACTAGACCAGTTTCGCGACAGACTTCTAATGGATAGTTCGAGCTCTGCCCGGAAAAGCGTCGAGCTTCAGGAAATTTCCGTGTCGGACCTAGCTATTGAAATAGGGATTGTGGGGGAGGAGATTAAGACTTCCCTTGCTGAGTTTGCAAAGTTGTCAATTGGCAGGGAGTTGGTAGATGGGTCCAGGCTAGCCTTCGCTAAGGCAGGTCAGCCGATGGTGCTTTCCCATGCATCTCAGATTTTTTCGCTCGCAACTGCTGGTCGCTATAGGGAGATCGTTGCTCATAGAGGAGGGGCGGTCTACGTTATCGACGAGAACAACAGGGAGTTACAGACTGCAGAGCTATCTTCGGGCACACTGGATTTACTGCTGTTGTCCCTCAGGGTAGCTTTTCTTGATATTGACGGATCTATCCAGCAGGGGTGGCCGGTGATATTTGATGACGTGATGGTGAATATCGACTCCGAGCGAAGGCAGCATGGATATCAAGCGGTTCTAGCCGCTTCTGCGTCGCGTCAGGTTTTCTACCTCACCTGCCACGAAGACCATGCCGAAGGACTGGCGCAAGCGGCCAATGAATTCAGAAATTCTAGCCGTGATCCAGGCTCAGGGTGGGAATTTGAATTGATCGAACTCGATAGGATATCACCACTTCGAGGTGCAAGTCCCCTAGGCGGCTTGTCCAAAAGGTGATTAGTGGTCTTCGACCGACCATCCAAAGTGGTCTAGCGGGCCATTCCCTTTGCCTATCGCCCAATGAGATCCGCCTTCAATCGACCTAGTGACGTAGATCTTCGCATTTTTCACAGCGGTCAAGACATCTTGACCTTTTGCTAACGAAGCGGCTACGGCAGACGAAAGGGTGCAACCTGTTCCGTGGGTATTTTCCGTAGAAATCTTTCTGCTTTTGAGCTGGTGGGCACTTTTCCCATCACAAAGGATGTCGATGCTTTCGTTCGAGTCGAGATGTCCACCCTTTAGAAGCACGTATTTGGGGCCCATCGAGCATAGTGCAAATGCAGCTTCGGTTAGTTGCTCGACGGAAGAGATTTCTGCCCTGAGCAAGGTCTGTGCTTCCGTGAGGTTAGGAGTCAATATGAATGTCCTTGGAAGTATGAGTTCTATGTAGGATTTGTCAACTCCTAGATTCATTAACCGATCGCCGGAGGTGGCTACCATTACCGGATCTACTACAACCTTCTCTATTGTTCCCTCGTCTATCATCCGCGCTACGAGGGCGACATTTTCGAAGCTTCCGAGCATACCTACCTTGGTTGCTCGAACTAACATGTCGGAAGTGACGGCCTGCACTTGAGCTTCGACCATATCTGGTAGTAGTATCTGCACCTTATCCACGCCGTTGGTGTTTTGGGCGGTAATAGCGGAGATAGCGCTCGTTCCGTACACCTTCAATGCGGCAAAGGTTTTCAGATCAGCTTGAATGCCAGCCCCTCCAGAGGAGTCCGAACCGGCAATGGTTAGAGCGACCGGTGGAGTTTTTGAACTGGGTGACAATTGCGGACCCCCTTATTGGCTTCGAAAGTAATCGTGAAGCTATCTATTTTGTTGATTGGTCACTTCCTAACCCTAATGGCCGGGCAGGATAAACTGATGCCCACCAAGGATTGGGCCACTAAGGATGGAAAAAGAGGGGCGCAACAAACTAGTCACCCTGCACGAGTCCAATTTTGTAGACATTTCCCTACCGAGAATCTGACCTGCGAAAGTAGGTCAGCACTTCTTCTCAGGGGAACTTTCTCCTTTTTATCCGGTTGCTGTTTAAGAAATAAGAACTGGGGACGAATCGCGATCAGGTTATTGGCTGGTAAATCCAGGGAGTTATCCAAATGGGACAATCAGCTAGAGATCAGCCCTTCCTTCATCGGAAGTGGACGCCAGGGCTAAGTGTCTTTTTGGCACCCGACCGGCACGGTGAGCTAGGTATCCAGCTTCTATCGCCAAAGAGATTGCTCTTGCCATAACTGCGGGAGAGTCGGCCCTGGTTATCGATGTTGCTGCTAAGACCGCATCACATCCAAGCTCCATCGCTAATGCGGCATCCGAGGCAGTGCCGATGCCGGCGTCTAAAACCAGGGGAATGGTAACGAGCTCTCGCATGAGTGCGATGTTGTGTGGATTGCGTACTCCGAGGCCGGTGCCAATGGGGGCACCTAATGGCATTACCGCACTGACTCCGACAGATTGCAGATTTCGGCCAAAGATGGGATCGTCATTGGTGTAGGCCAAAACGAAAAAACCTCTAGACACTAACTCTTCAGCGGCATCAATTAGCTCTAGAGGCTGAGGCAAGAGTGTTTTGTCGTCGGCGATGACCTCTAGTTTCACAACGTTGGTCTCTAGGGCTTCCCTAGCAAGTTCGGCGGTGATGATCGCTTCTTTGGCAGTGAAGCAACCAGCCGTGTTAGGAAGGATTTGGACCTTTAGCCCTCGGAGCATGTCATAGAGGGATTGACCTGAACCGGTAGGCTTAATCCTTCGGATGGCCACGGTCACCAACTCTGTTCCGCTTGCGGCTATCGACTCTGCTATTGTCTCATGGCTCATCGCCCCTCCCGTCCCGAGTATGAGACGATTGTTGATGACGTATGAGCCCAGCTTTAGAGGTTCGACTTGCAACTAGTTCTCCTTATAAACCTGAAGTTTAACCACCTTGAGCGATGGTCAGGATTTCAACTTTTTGACCTTCGGTGAGGATTGTCTCCGGCCACATTCTTCGGTGCACCACCTCGGCGTCCAGCGCCGCTGCAACTCCCACTTTGGGAAGGTTGAGGATGTCTAAGAGTTCATCCAATGAAGTTCTGGCTCTGATTGACTTCGCCTCTCCATTGACCAAGATCGTCACATTCTCGGAGCCAACTTGTTTTGCCGGGTTTTCCACTTTGCATTCTTCCTTTTCAAAAATACCCCCTACAGGCTCGGTGTGACCGGGCGAAGCTGGTCGAGCAAACCCGTGAGGCAAGTCTTCTTGTCTGACCTTTCCCCTAATTGAGAGCTTCTAACTTGAACCTATTGGGTGTGGTTTCTTTAAGCCAATCAGGTGGCGAGTCATTAAATATGGCCCTGTCCAGAGCGTCAGCGGTAAAGGGAGAGACGAGAATGCCATGGCGAAAGTGACCGGTGTGCGCCCAGATCGTCCCGCTTACCTGTCCCACCAGGGGAAGGTTATCTGATGTTCCAGGGCGAAATCCGAAGTTTGTCTCAAAGAGCGACGATTCCCTAATAGACGGGATGACCCTCGTAGCATCTGCGAGAATGTCGGTGATGGCTCCGAGACGCTGAGTGGTGTCAAAACCGACCTCCTCCATGGTCGCACCGACCACCACTTCTTGATCAACCCTAGGTACCATGTAAACGGGGCGATTATT
>JAKBHQ010000137.1 GCA_021836665.1 Thermoplasmata archaeon | reverse complement strand
GCGAGCCTCTTCGAGGAGTAGTCTGTATCTTGAACGGCTCTGCTGAGGTTTTCTGTCAAATTCCGCGATCTCAAAGCAGAGTCTCTCGGAAACAATTGATTCGATCATTTCGTATACGTTCATGGACGCGAGGGCGAAGCGTTTTTGCTTCAAATAGCTAAGTGCTCCAGCTACAGAGCTATCCCCGTCACTCGGTGGAGGGGGATCGAGTTCAAAGTTGATTCTACGGTCGAGATCTTTTATGTAGTGGTATATTTCCTTGTCCGAGAGGCCGAAAAGTGGAGACCTTAGGGCTTTGAGGACGTATATCTCGTTCCCCGGGTCGTCAATTGCGCTAAGGGTGTCCAGTACATCATTGATCTCGGGTGACCGATAGACCGAGATTATCGAGCCGATGGCGTATTGATAGGGGGAGGAATCCAACTCCTGGATTATCGAGTCAAACCCCGACCTTCTCGGAGAGAGTATCGCTATGTCGGATTCGTTGATCGCTCTAAGCTCGTTGGTAAAACGGTCTCTAATCATGGTGCCACTTTTTATCAACTCGTCTATCTGGGCGACGACGGCTAGGGCCTCCTGGTCTCTGATCGGGCCTATGAGAGTACTCTGGATCGCTTCGATCGGTCCGAGCATGAGTACCGAAGGCTGCTCTAGCTGGTCATCGACGTAAGGCGTTAGAGCCTTGAACGAGTAACCCTGAGCGGATCCATCCAGGAGTCTTTCGAAAATCGAGTTGATAAAGTTAACGATCCCGATCCGACTTCTGAAATTAGTTGTTAGCTCGACTAGGCCACCACCAAGTGGCTCTATCTGGGACCTAACGGAGTTGAATTGGCGGAGGTCCGCCCCTCTAAAGCGGTAAATTGACTGTTTGGGGTCACCGACGAAGAAGAGGGATCCCCCCTTTATTGACCCTTGAGCTGCTTCCGAAACGGGGGTACTCATTCCAGCCAAAGCGAAGATAAGTTCGACTTGGAGCGGGTCTGTATCTTGAAATTCGTCGATTAGATAGTGGGTGTATTGCTGACCAAGCTGCTCTAGCACGGCTCTTGAATTGGGTCCCAGAATAAGGTCGCGTGCCATTCCTAGAAGGTCTTCGTAGCTAAGACGTCCCTCTGTACGTCTGTCTTGTACCCCTTCGAATGTAAATTCAACTAAGGCGTCACTGAGGACCGACAACCAGTGCTGGATGTAGTGGGTCTTGATGTCGATAATCTCGCCGTAGATCTCCTCGGTGGCTCCGGTCAACTCTGCTATCCGCGCCTCACCTGCGTTTGGAGGTACCTTGGTCCTCGGTCTTCTCCCGCTAAGGTTGGGCGCATCTTTTAGCACTTCTAAGAGTAAAAACAGATCGCTTGATGACAATGGATCCGACAGCAGTTGGGCAAATTTATAGAGCTTCAGACATCTCTTTGCGGCCGTCTTATCCGGGTCAAGCAGCCCCATTAACTCATTGGTAAGTGATAAGAGTTGACTATTTTTCGCCACTAGTTCGGGGATTAACCTGGGAGTAGGTTTAGGGCTGGAGGTTGTTGTCCTTGAGAGCAGTGGCCAAGCCGCATCTAGTGCTCTGGCGGCTTTTTTAATAACTGAGAGGCTTGCACCCTGGGAATGTGCGACCACCATAGCCCATGGTAGGGGGTCAAGCCCGTGTGGATCTGGTTGGGTCTGCAACAATGTTGACAGGAAGGCTTCGAAGCGGGTTTCGAACTCAATTTCCTTCTCTATTTCGTCTAATACTTCGATTTCAGGAGTAAGTCCAGCCTCAAAGGTAAAGCCGCTCAGTACCCTCCTTGCGAAGGAGTGGATCGTTCCAATAGGGGCCCCTTCAATCTCCGAGAGCGCTCGTTTGATTCTCATCAAAGAGATTTCTTCCTCTTCGCATGCTTCGAGGTCGGCTAGCTCGAAGGTTATCCTCTCCAAAAGCTCTTTGGCCGATTTCTCAGTAAAGGTAATTGCGACGATCTTGGAGATACTTACGCCCTCGATCAGGATGAGATTCTTTACCCTTTCCACGAGGGAAGTGGTCTTGCCGCTGCCAGCTCCAGCCTCGACAAACAAGGTCCTTTCAAGCTGCTCCGCTATTTGGACCCTTGCGCCGTGGTCCTTGACCTGCAATACATTTGGGCCAACTGAGTTTGATCCTTCAGCAGGACCCGCCATTACTCGCCTCCGCTATCTGAGAAGTCATCCTGAAAGCGCAATTCATCTGGGTAGACCAAAGCTGCGAAGCTCGAAACCGCTCCATCGGTTAATTTTGCCCTCAACATCTGGTTATGCCAGCGTGGCCTCAGGTTAGAGGGGTCACAGTATTCGCAGCCAATTGGATTATTCTTCGGATTGAGCATTCCTTGAGGAAACGATCCACCCCAGATTGCTCTGACTATTGAATTTACGACCACGGCGACTCTTTCCTTGACCTCGTCGGTGAGTAGCAGGCTGATCCTCCTTGCCTCTTCGGAAGTTGCGGTAAAGAGGTACTCGCCGAGCAATTGTGGAGTCGACCCAGCGTCCCATTCCATACCCTCAAGGCTTGCGGCATAGATTGCCAGCTGAAGGTTTCTGCCGTCTTGAGTTGGATTATCGGGGGAAATCTTGTAGTGGCTAGATTTTCCGGACTTGTAGTCGACGACAACCGCTTGGTTCAGGTCGTGCCTCAGGTCTATCCGGTCGATTCTGCCGAGAAACTCGATCGCTTCTTCCCCGGGTACTGACAGGTTGGCTCGGAGCCGTTCATTTGGTCCGAAGTAGACCTCAGAACCGATGGCTTCGGCGTTGCTCCGCTCCCTGAAGTCACTATCCCTTTGGACTATTTGCTTGATCTCGCTGATCAGCCGGCTTCGTTCGAACTCATGAAAAATGGGCTTGGTGAACCGATTGAGCTTGGCGAGCTCGCTAATTTTTTCCTCTGCGCTCGAGATGGCAACCATCAATTCCGCTTCGCTCCAAGGCTCGCCAGGTTTTCTAGCCGTTCCGGTGGATGCTTTTAGAGACCATTTCACCATTGAGTCAAGGGCATGGTGGATTATGTTCCCTCGATCTCGAGGCGAAACATTTGCTTCGGTGGAAGGCATTTCAGTTGGATTTATTGAAAGTACCTCCCTTGCGAAGTAGGCAAATGGGCACGCAACCCAACGTTCTAGGGAGGTAGGGGAGAAGGCTTGCAATTCAATTTGTGAAACAATTGGCTCCCCAATTATCCCGTCGAATTCGCTGAAGTGCCAAGCAGACCGCGCCCTTTTAATTCTGTAACCACTTCCAAGGGGATCTTTGGATTCATCTAAAAGGCGTGACGCTGTTTCGAAGTCAGAATCGTTGATCTTCCTTGCTCGAAGCATGTTGATCTCGCGTTGGTCGATCGGAGAGGGTGCTTTATAGAGGTCAGTGAAGTCCCCTTCAAGGTGAGTAAGCCTAGGGTCCTTTAGAAAGAGGAACTCCGAGGTTGATATACGCCTTCCAACTGACATTGAAATTAAGTCACATAGCCATCTGGAAGGAGACTTGGTCTTCGTGCCACTGAGGTCACTTCTGCTACTCATCAGGACGACCTCTTTTGCTGCGAAAGCGATGTTCGAAAGCGTAGCCTTCGCCCCAAAGTAGCGGCTCCCTCCCTGGTCTGCCTCAATGCCGTATTTTGCCTCTAAATAAGGAGTTACCAGAGGGTTGTGGGCCCTAAGTGCAGATACCCGGTCCTCGGTCATTCCGAGTACTATCACCAGTTTTCGAGGGCTAAAAGGAGTTGACCATACCGGGTGGATCGGTAGACCGAGGTCTATCTTTCCGGCCGTCAACCGTGACGCTTCGATAGCGCTTCTGACAGAGTCTCTGAATTCTTCAAAGTTGACAGCCGAGACCACGAGGTCAAGTTTCTTCAAGTTTCTTATGACCTCGGCAACCGCTTCCCGTCTCGCCTGCAACATTTCTCGATTGGAGACGCCATCATCGATCTCGAGGCGCCAAAGCTGAAATAAATCCCCCCAGGCTATCCAGTCGCTAAAGCTCAGCGTAGTGTCCTTTGTGGACTCTTTCAGTTTGGCCATGAATTTGATCTCTTCGCTGAGCCTATGGCAGGCCTGGTGAATTTGGATTGGAGTGAAGTTGCGACTGAACTTGTAGGTATTCAGGGCTCCAAGAAGCTCACTAGCACAACCGTTCAGCCTCTCGAGCCAGTACGGCTCTGCCAGATCACCCAATACGTTGCGCGCCACTTCTTCCATGGCAGAGATCGGTATCGCATCTTTGTTATCGAGCTTGCCCTGAAGCTTCAGGAGATCGAAAAGGTTCCTCAGTGTCGGTGGCGATGCGGCGATTTCCAAGATTGTCTCAGCGCGCTTCGCCCAAGCTGTGTCGCCCAGGTGGCCAGCTGGGGATGCGAGGTATGGTATATGAGACCTGGCCAGCTGTGATATTAGGTAAGGAAGGTAGGGATCTTCGGAGGTATAGGTGATTTCCATCTCGGAGAAGTTGGCGCCCTTTTTTGCCGCTTCTATTACCAGCCTTAATGCGTGACGGACTTCGTCCGTTGGGTCGTGTGCGTCCACGAATGCCAAATTCAACACGGGAAATGAGCTCGCTTCGGTTTCGATGACCTTTGGGCTGGCCCGGCTTGCCCAGGCGGCAAACGGGTCGTCGATATCTTTGTCTCCGAAGACCCTTAGTATGGCTGAAACCTCACAGTGGCGGGCTAATCCCGCTACTATCTCTGCGCCAGTGGGATTAATGCGGGTGGGTAAAAAGACGATCACCGGATCTAGTACCAGGCTTTTTGGGTACTCCCGAAGGGTTTTGGCCGCAATTTCCCGTATCTCAAATGGTGAATAGAATTCAGGTGAAAGTCGGTCACTTATTTCGTCGCAAACCCTCAACAGCGTAGAAGTCCTGCCAGCCAACCCTCGAAGCGTCGCTTTGTCACGTTCTTTTAGTGGTTGGTAACTCCGAAATATCGATTCAAAAGAGTCGATGGTGACCCTTTTTTGGTTCGTGCCAGGGAATTCCTCGCTATGGTTTTCTAGGACTTTTTTGGCGGCTAATCTGACCACCCCGCCGCTGGATTTTCGGCGCTTGGCTAAACTCCCATCCCGCCTTACTATCGATTCGGCTAGCTGATCGAAGGTGATGAAGTCGACTGCACCAAGACCATTCCCGGTTCCCGGCACGGCGAAGAGCGGTGCTAGATTCCTTCTAGTCAGCACGCCGGTTTCGTGTGAATCCACGATTACGGAGACCTTTTTTAAGTTCTCCTCACCTTTTAGCCTCTTTATCTCGTCGGCAAGTACTCTTATCGGATCCAAATCTGGTGCTACCCAACTGATTCGACATAGGGGGTATGGCGATTGGTCATTTGTGGGTGTTGTAACTGTATCGGGTTCCGCTGGTCCAATCTCCGACTGGTCCGACTTGTTTGAATCTGTATAGGGCATCTCCCAACAAGTTACCCATTGGCTGGGACATTCGCTTTCTAGGGGTCAAATTGTGGCAAATTGCGACAAATTGCGACAAATTGCGGCTAATTGCGACAGATTAGGTCAGTTTGTGTCGAAGTGAAGATTCGATGACTATTGAGTGGCGAGTGTCAGGTACCCTTTTCGCTTGACCGAAGGTATGGCAAATGCGATAGTCGGGATCAAGACCAAGATGATCATCCACCTCAGACCGAAGAAGTCGGCAAAATAACCCAAAATAAAAGGTGAGATTATGTTTGCGCTCCCAGCGGCGGCGGATAGCAAGGAGTTCGCCCGATCCAACTCTTCCTCATTTATCGAGTTTCTAGCGAGGTTGAGAGAAATTGGATAAACCAGACCATGTGGAATACCAAGCAGCGCAAAGGACAAAAAGAGTTCCATTGGTGAACTGCCGAGTGCGAAGATAACAATCGCAATAATCGAGAGCGAGGAGGAGAATATGACCAGAGCTCGCAGCTTTAGCTTGTGGGGGTAGAGAAGTATGACCCCCCGAGATGCGAAGGAAGCCATAAAAAGTGTTGTAAATGCTAGCTGAGTCGAAGAAGCCGAGACGTGGTAGATGAAGTGGGCGACGAGGGCACCGAAAGATACCGCAGCCACAAAGGGGAAGGAGTATATGAGTTGGGTGTAGATGGCGATCCTAAAGCCTCGAATTCGCATCAACTCGGTGACCGATATTTTCCTTTTCGGAACTACCACTTCTGGAGGGCCTTGGACCGAACCGACCTCAGTCTTCTTGATTAGCCAAAGGGCAAGAAGTACAAAGGGCAAGAAACTACCCATCGCTACAACTAGCGAACCGGGCCAGAGTCGAAGTAGTACAGACTCAATTAGAGGTCCGACGGCCAGGCTTGCGGATAAGGCAAAGGTGTAGGCCGCCACACCCCTACTGGGCGAGACGCCCTCTAAGTGAGACCCGATTGTGGCCAAGCTCGGATACATAACTCCACCCGAGATCCCAAGGGCTATGTAGCCCAGAAAGAATCCCGCCGAATCCTTTGAGATGACCAAGAGGATCGAAAGTCCAGTAGCTAACAGGGCAAGTCTAGGCGCCGATTTAAGCGGTGTTTTGCGAACCGAAATCAAAAAGGCGGTCAGTACAGCAGACACCCCAGAGAGGGCAACAGCTAGTCCAATTGACGAAGTCGAAAGGGAAAGGACTTGCCTTCCTAAAAGCGGAGCAGTGGTCTGGACGCTGTTATTGCTCGCCCGAAATAGGGCCGCTATCGCGAGATAGCCCACGAATCCGGCCAATTCCGACCGTTGCATTTCAAAGAGTCTTTTAAAAGCCTTCATAATCCTCGCGGGCGCGCCATGGTGGAGTGATATAGGGCCTACCCGGCTTTGTTACGTAATATAAGTCTAAAGGCTACTGAGGAATTTAAGTTGAAATTGCGACAATAGTTAGCGACTTTTCTGGCCTGCCGAATGGATTTGCCCATCGAATCGAGGGCAAACTTGAGTACCGGGTTAAATGCGGAAGACTCTTGAACTCAGCGCTGGCCTTCTAAAGAGGCGCGGAGATCAAAATTGAGGCCAACCCGTCCGTTTCTGGGGGTTTGTGCCAGTGGCAACGGACGGGATGAATTGGGAATTACTACCGATTGAGGCGCGCTAGCTACCGAGCCTTTTTGTCGGCACCACTCGAACCATGACTCGGACTTCACCCTCGGTTCGGAAGGGGTAGGCATCTTGTCCAAGATACTTCTTTGCCATTGCATCGATATGCGCGTCGGCCCCTCCGGTCTCGAACTCTCCTTTTCCACTCACCGAGACCCATCGGTAAGGCTGCTTGGAATCGACCACGCAGATCGAAACGTGCTTGAACTGCTCAATGTTGCGATGCTTCTTTCGGCCAACTGAAGTGTTGATTATGACGGCTTCTCCGTCGGTGTCCACCCAGGTAGGCGTGGAGTGCAGAGAACCGTCGGGATTAACGGTGGTAACTATCGCAATTTGCGCCTCTTTTAGGAGTTCAATATCGGCATCGGTTAATTTGTTGGCCATCTGTTTCCCCTTTTGATCTTTAATCTCAGAATATCGAATAATACATTACGCTCGATGTGCAATTATCGAATATTCACCAATTCTCCTGGACCAAGGTTCGCAAAAGCTAAACGGTGCTCTTA
>JAKBHQ010000312.1 GCA_021836665.1 Thermoplasmata archaeon | reverse complement strand
ACGTATCGTTCGCGTTTATTTTTTCCCCGGCTCTTTTACGTGGTTCCGGGAACCACGGCTCGCTTCCCCTACCGCAAAAATCCGAAGTCGAAGCCTGTCACCCCCGTGCTATGCATCCCGGATCAGTATCTCTAATACCGGGGACACAATCCTAGTCGCTTTCAATGTATTTGAATACCCAAGTGTGCTGATGCCCTTCTCAGATCCCTTTCGGCGTCTCTTGCCGCCAGTTCGTGTCTCTTGTCGTAGGTCTTTCTCCCTTTTGCGAGGGCTAACTCCATTTTTGCCTTGCCCCCTTTGAAGTAGATCGAAAGCGGAACTAGGCTGAGCGAGCCTTGCTGTGATTTACCCTTGAGCCTTTCGATTTCCATCCTGTGCATTAGAAGTTTCTTCGGGCGATCGGGATTATGCGCACCGAAGCCTACCGCCTGTTCGTAAGGTGGAATATGCACCATGTGAACCCATATTTCGCCGTCTTCGATTCGTGCATATGCGTCTCTAATCTGTGCTTTGCCTGACCTTATCGACTTGACTTCGCTCCCTTGTAGAGCGATACCGGCCTCGAAGGTGTCGAGTATTTCGTAGTCATGGCGGGCTTTGCGGTTTTGGGCAACGGGTCGTCCTTCGGGGACGGGCTTTGACTTAGATTTTGTCTTACTCACTTCTACCTCTAGTCGGCTAGGTTGCTAAACGTGATCACAATGGACGTAGTTGCCTATGAGAAGATGGTAGCATCCTGTCTCCGCAAGTACCCGCTGGAAGCCTGTGGGATACTGCTCGGGACCCTCAACAGGGTGACCCGGGTGGAGCCGGCGATAAATATCGAGAACTCGGCACGAATCTACACTATCGATCCAAAGGCGATGCTCTTTGCCGATCGCCTTGCAGAAGAGCTTGGAATTGAGATAATCGGTGTCTATCACTCACATACGCACTCCGAGGCATTCCCATCGCCGACTGATGTGTCGCAGCTACCCGACCCGGCGTGGCATTACTTTCTAGTCTCTTTTAAAAGGGCTATCCCAGAGGTCCGAGCATATGAGATAGTCGGCGGGAAGATAACCGAGGTACCTCTTGTTGTTGAAAGTAGTAAAAGCCAATAGGATTAGTCGGGTTTTGGGAGGGGTCGATGACTCAGGTGAGGTTACCAACGGTGCTTAGGCCCTCAGCGGGGGGCAATTCTTCGTTAGAAGTGAACGGCGAGTCGATCCGAGAGATCCTAGAAGCCATTTCATCGAAATACCCGCAGTTTGCAAGCCAAGTTCTAACCGAAGATGGTGAGCTGCATAAGTTCGTAAATGTCTACCTGAATGACGATGATGTACGGTATTTGGAAAAGCTAGAGACAAAAGTGGGGACTGACGATCGGATATCTATCCTTCCGGCTGTGGCTGGCGGGACGTACTAGCGTGCTCTATTCGTCCATTTTGGAACTCGTCGGCGATACTCCAATGGTTGATGTGTCTAGCCTAAGTCCAAATCCTAGGGCGAGGATTTACGCCAAACTGGAGGGGCAAAATCCTGGCGGGTCGATCAAAGATCGAATTGCGTTGAATATGATCGAAGAGGCTGAACGGGATGGAATTCTAAAGCCTGGGGTGCCCGGGCAGATTCTTATAGAGCCATCTTCGGGAAATACCGGAATCGGGCTTGCTCTGGTGTGCAAGCTGAAGGGGTATCGACTGAAGATTGTATTGCCATCAAATGTTTCCATCGAGCGGAAACAGCTGCTTCAGATTTGGGGGGCCGAGATCATCGAGTCTCCTGGAAGCGAAGGGTCAAACGGCGCAGTTCGATTAGCCAGGAAACTTGCTTCAGAGAATTCCAGTTGGGTCTTTCTCTACCAGTATGCCAATCCGGCCAATCCGATGGCTCATTACCAATCAACAGGGCCGGAGATCTTTCGCGATGTCCCGGAAATTACGCACTTTGTCGCGGGTCTAGGGACGGCGGGAACATTAATGGGTGTCGGGAGATTTCTAAAGGAGCAGAACCCACAGATACAATTGTGGGCTATTGAACCTCCTTCGGGTGAGATGGTAGACGGGCTCCGGAGCTTGGATGACGGATATATACCTCCCGTTTTCATCGATAACCACGGGGCAGAACTTCTAGATCGGAAGATTGTCATCGGTCCTAAGGAGTCGATCGTTTGGACGAGGCGATTGGTCGAGGTCGGAGTATTTGCCGGAATCTCCTCGGGTGCAATTATGGCTGGGGCCGCGAGGTGTGCTTCGACGATCGACGAGGGTGTAATTGTTACGGTCGTTTGTGATGGTGGGTGGAAATATCTATCGACACAAGCTTGGACCGCCGACGTGGATGAAGTGGCCGAAAAGGCGAAGTCGACTATCTACTTCTAGGGGCCCGAAGCTAAGTTGAAGCTGGATTCAGGTGTAGATTCATGGTTATGGCGAATGAACTATTTAACTGGCTCTATCGCGACCTTGAGGATCAAGCGAGGGCCATACTAGAGCCGACGAGTTTTAACTACTATCGATCCGGCGCCACAAAAGAGCGGACCTTAGCGAGATCTAGGGATTCATGGTCGAAATACGATTTTATTCCTCGAATACCGGTCGAGCGGAAGATGGTCTCAAGCCGTTCGCAGTTCTGCACCGTTGACCTGGCTGCCCCCATTTATGTGGCGCCCATGGCTTTTCAGTCCCTTTTGAATAGTGGGGCTGAGTCTCAGTTCGCGCTAGCGGCTAATTTAGTGAACGTTCCATACTGCCTTTCGTCACGAACGACTACTCCAATCAACGAAGTGGCTGAGGTCGCGGCGGATCCAGCCGAACAGAAGAGGTTGTTTGGAGAGTTGGGTGGATTCCACAAATACATGCTCGAGCATTTTTGGGAGAAGGATAAGGAATCACCGAAGAGCTCGAAACTTTTTTTCCAAGTCTACTTTATGGCCGAGCGGGACGTAACTCTTCAACTTGCTCAAGAAGCGAAGTCGAGCGGTTTCTCGCTCCTGGTTCTTACCGTAGATACTCCGGTTCTTGGAATGCGCCTTTCGGACTTGAAGATGGGTTTTGTCCCGCCCGAAGGGTATGCTGACAAGCTTTATGACCGACTCGTTGCGCAGGGCCGACAATCCCATTCCATTGGCGCCGATGACATCCCATTTCAGCCCAAAAGTCGGGACAATGCACTCAATCAGGACCCTACTATCGGACTCGGGGCCACGAAACTCCTCAAAGACAAGGTTGACCTCCCAGTTGCAACCAAGGGGGTTATAAGCCAGGCCGACCTCGCTGTAGCAATTGCAAACGGAGCCGACGGGGTGGTGATTTCGAACCACGGTGGGCGACAACTAGATGACACGATTGTAACCGCCAACGCCTTGTGGGGATTTTGGGATAATTTTGATCCGCTTAGGGTTTCTGTAGATGGAGGCATTTCGAATGGCGCCGACGTAGTTAAGGCACTTTGCATGGGAGCGGGTTCAGTAGGAATTGGCCGAAATGCGGCTTGGGCATTTGCATCTGGAGGTGCACTCGGGGTGGCCGCTTATCTCATAGAAGTGCGAATAGAGATCGAATATGCAATGACGCTTCTTGGGGCAGCTTCCATATCAGAACTCGACCGAAGCTACGTTACTCCCCGAATGTTGCCTTACGAATCACACTAGTGCCAACTTTGATCCTGAACTCACCGTCCATAATGCGAGCTCGATTGTGGTCCTTCAGAGAAGGTAAAAAAGTGTAATGCCCCTTGAAGGGTGGTGAAAGTTATTTGGCGAAGAGGTATTTTTTTCAACACCAATAGTCCGATGTTTTTTCTCGACCGTGGGAAGAAGGCGCTGAATCGGTGAAACCCCTAATGCCCATTTAGCGCTGGTCGAGTTGGCCTAGCTCGCTGCCAATTATTTGATGTTATGAATTATCCGAGAACCGTCCGACGACCAGACCGACCAACTCTTTGAATGCGAAGCGGGTTTGATCCATAGATTCTTGGGAATGGTCCGAAACCAGCAGACTTAGGTAAAGCCCCCGATATGCCCAAAGGAACATTTTCGCGGTATGGGATACCTCATCGGCTGGGTAATTCGCCCTCCTTAAGATGGACGCTATCCCATCGATCCATAGTTGTTCTGAGTTGAGCAGACTTGAATATTTTTCAGGCTCTCTCATCGCAAGTGTGTAGAGTTCGAATTGTGCCATTCCTAGCGGAAACTGCTTGCCGTCAGACATGACGTCCCAAAAGGCTAAGGAGAGTTCCTCGAACGTGTCAATGGGGGCATTTTTGAATTCATCTAGCAGTGGCAAGTCTCTAATTCGAACTGTCTCTAGGATTTCTACCAGCAGAAAGTCCTTCGACCTGAAGTAGTAGTTGAGGGTGTTGCTCGAGACTCCTAATTCACGAGCGCACCCCCGGTAACTCCAATTGGCCAATCCAACGCTCAGTAAATATTCCGTCGCGGCTTTCAGGAGGCGGTACTTGGCTTGGTCGAAATGCACAGACCTCTTGCTGGCCGCCGATCCAATGGATTGGCGTCTGCCTTCGAACCGATTTTCACTCATCTGTAAAACCTTTGATCTATCTCTTAGACGTCTACAAGCCCTTTGGCCGCAAAGCTAGAACAACTAGATCCTCCTGTTCAAGACCTATTTATAAGTATTTGTATAACAGTCTAGCCCAATTTCCAACTGGTATGACGATCGTTGTAGTGGAAAGTCTCGTCCACCGCCAACTGCTGTAGGTCAAGTCACCCGGTCTACCTTTTCCTCCGGCATCGCTGATTCAAACTGCGGTTGAACTCGCCAGAACTCGTTTGCGCATGCCGATTGGACTTAGATGGCGACCAGGGTTTAGCCCGATGGAGTGCTAGTAGGCGCCATCTTTCACCTGGGTTGATGGTGGTTTTCGTAAGCTTTAGGAGGTGGTCGGCTCGTAGAGTGATTTTAAGAAACCAATCGATCGGGTAACTCGTGGTGGCCCTGGCAGGCCACTCGGCTGGCGGTTTAGCTTCTTCGACGAGATGAACTGATTAGTTAGGTGAAGATGTTTCAAGCCCTAGGCTCTTTCGCAATGGATAGCAGACCGATTGGATTTTTTGACTCAGGCCTTGGTGGACTCAGCATTTTAGCGGCGGTAAGGGACCTGCTCCCTTTGGAGTCCAGCGTTTACTTTGGCGATACTGCTCGCTATCCCTATGGCTCGAAACCACAAGAAGATGTCGCAGCGTTTGCCCAGCAAATAGCGTCTTATCTGGTTGAAGTGTATGGCGTAAAGATGGTCGTGGTGGCGTGCAACACTGCTTCAGCTGCTGCCTTAGGGATCCTTAGGTCAGAACTAACCGTGCCGGTGGTTGGAGTTATTGAAGCCGGTGTCAGGGCGGCGTCGGTTGTATCCGGGTCCTCGAGGGTTGGCTTGATAGCAACGGTAGGGACTGTCGGTTCAGGCGCATACCAGCGCAGCTTCTCAGAGGTCGCCCCGAATGTCGACTTGACCTGTCAAGCCTGCCCCGGTTTTGTTGAGCTAGTTGAATCGGGTGAGGCAGAGACGGAATCCGCTCGAGTGCTAGCCCGAAGGCTGTTGGAGCCTATTTTGATGGCAAAAGTTGATACCCTTTTGCTCGGTTGTACACATTATCCATTCTTGGCAAGGACTATTCAAGACGTGATGGGCAGAGATGTCATTTTGGTGTCATCTTCGGAAGAGACGGCTTTCGAGGTCCGTCACATGCTGGAAGGAAATGGACTGGCGGCGAAGGACGCGACAAAGATGCCTTCAGAAGTATTTATCTCAAGTGGCGACTCTGCAACCTTCGGTAGACTCGCCGCTAGCTTGCTTGGGCGCAGGATTGAGAGTGTTGGACAAGTGGAAACGTCGGAACTGACGAGAAACTTTGGAAAAGGACGGAATGGATCATGAGATTTGATGGACGTTTGCCGGATCAGATAAGGCCGATCGAGATAGTGCGGGACTATACGGAAATGGCACTCGGTTCTACGCTCATTTCCGTAGGTAGAACTAAAGTTCTCTGCACGGTTTCAATGGAGGATCGACCACCCCCTTGGCTGAGGGGGACCGGTAAGGGTTGGGTTACCGCTGAGTATTCGATGCTCCCTGGCGCTTCACCGGAGAGGATTCCACGGGAAGCTGTCAAGGGCAAGCAGTCGGGGAGGACCCAGGAGATTCAGCGATTGATTGGGCGCTCCTTGAGGTCATGTGTCGACCTGGGATTGTTGGGGGAGATCCAATTGAATGTGGATTGTGATGTCCTCCAGGCAGACGGGGGTACGAGGACCGCCTCCATCACCGGAGCATTTGTAGCTTTGTCAGACGCTTTGACAAGGCTGACGGAGGTCAGACAAATCAAGTCAAATCCGATTACTCGCAGTTGCGCTGCGGTGTCCGTGGGTGTGGTCGGAGAGGAAGTGCTGGTCGATCTCGACTACTCCGAAGACTCTTCTGCTGAGGTCGACATGAACATAGTCATGGATGACGCCGGTCGATTTGTCGAGGTGCAGGGAACGGCGGAAGGCGCAGCATTCTCAAAAGGCCAACTAGTAGACATGATCAGGCTGGCGGAATCGGCCATTGGTGAGCTGCAGATTGCACAGGACAAAGTGCTTAAGGTGCCGCCTTCTAAAAGGCAGATCAAGAGGTGATCTTTCTGGCCACCTCCAATGCCTACAAGGTCGAAGAGATAAAGAGACTCTTGCCAGGAATTGAGCTGGCACCGCGACCAAGCTGGGTTCCTGAAGTAGTCGAAGATGGTGACAGTTTTGAAGAGAATTCGATCAAAAAGGCAAGAGCCATTTCATTAGCGACTAGCCAACCGGCAATTTCCGACGATTCCGGCTTGGAAGTAGATGCCCTAGATGGCTCGCCGGGGGTTCACTCAGCACGTTATGCCGGAGAGAATGCTAGCGACGAGGACAACGTTCGGAAACTCCTTGGTGAACTTGAGGGAGTTTCGAACCGTTCGGCGAAATTTGTCTGTGTGGCAACATATTTGATGCCCGACCAAAGTTTCCGAACATTCAGAGGTGAGGTAGAAGGTTGGTTGCTTGACCAAGTAACTGGAAATGGTGGATTTGGATACGATCCGATTTTTGTTCCCTTCGAAGGAGATGGAAGAAGCTTCGCCGAAATGTCAATAGACGAAAAGGCACAGTATTCGCATCGCTCGCGTGCATTTGAGGGGCTCCGAAACTATTTGGATGCCGAAAGGGAAGTCTAAATCAGTCAGTTTGCGGATGAGAGTTGGTCGTGGAAAACAGGACCCTCCGGTTGAAAGCAAGCGCAGGAGACCCAGCACCTCTTCCCAAAGAACCAGCTATCGTCTGCTGGGCGGGCACAATGGACATGAAAATTTTGCGAATATGAAAGTTGTCCCTAGCTAGAGGCAGTGGCCGGTACTAGCTGGGTAGGCCTTAAGGAGTGGACCCTGATCAAGGTGTAGGATTGAGTCAACGGCGTAACATCCATGTTGTCGCGGGATCCGAAGGGCGATTCCTTGGCTGGGGACGACAAAGAGTTAGTTTGTGCGGGCGGGGAGACTCGAACTCCCAAGCCTTTCGGCACTAGAACCTAAATCTAGCGCGTCTGCCAATTTCGCCACGCCCGCTCGGAAGAACACACTAGTTGGCGAGAGGTGCCGTC
>JAKBHQ010000165.1 GCA_021836665.1 Thermoplasmata archaeon | reverse complement strand
GCCGCCTCCTCCGGAAGTGCAGCTGTTAGATGACATATCCGTCGAATTCGGCGGCTCCGCTTCGTTTATGTTTCCGGTCGCACTCTCGTGGCATTCCTCCGTCGGGTTATCTGATCCGTTTGGCGAATGCTCAGAACCGGAGGAACCGTTGCCTCCGGAAGTGTTACCGCCTCCTGGTGTTGTACCGCCGGTTCCACAGCTGTTAGATGACATATCCGTCGAATTCGGCGGCTCCGCTTCGTTTATGTTTCCGGTCGCACTCTCGTGGCATTCCTCCGTCGGGTTATCTGATCCGTTTGGTTGCACGCTTTTTTGGGTCACAGGTAAGGTGCTTCCATCTGCACTGCCCTTCGATCCTCCACTTTGCTGACCTTGGTTTGAGGAAGACGAACTACTTGAATCACCGGAACTGCCCTTCGATCCTCCACTTTGCTGACCTTGGTTTGAGGAAGACGAACTACTTGAATCACCGGAACTGCCCTTCGATCCTCCACTTTGCTGACCTTGGTTTGAGGAAGACGAACTACTTGAATCACCGGAACTGCCACCCTGGTGATCTAGGGCTACTCTTGCATGAGAAACACTCACGCCGCTGGACACTAAAACTACTCCTTGTGAACCGACGGCACCACTTAGAGTACTCGCATTGGCCAAACTTGCAGTGACCGCCAATGAGCCAAGTCCCAGCGCAGAAGCCACGAATATGCCGCTTCTAATTCGATTCCAAACCACTATAAACCTCCGACCCAATTAGACAAATTGGGCCGGTTTCGCCCTAGCTCTGCACGGACCTAGGCGACCAAATGTTGCCCGTGCTTCACAGCTCCCAATGAGAATTATTATAAGGTAGTCAGTAGGAGTTCGCAAGTAATTTTCGATTAAATGTCACTTAGCGTACAATTCCCTATAAATTCACACTCAGAAAGAGCCAGAATATAGCTTGGCCCTTGAGTAAATCGTGCTTCGGTGCTTTATGGGACTTCAAATACCATACCTATTGTCCAGAAGGTCGATGCGAAAACATAGCACTGGAACTTTGACAACTAAAGTTGCCTAGCTCGCTCCAAGAGAAAAACCGATAATCAGCGATGCTTGGTCCCCTAAATGGCTTACTGGCCTGTCAATGCCTAGAGGCGAATTCCGATATTATTTCCAATTTCGTAAACGACTAAATTGGCTTCTACTGACGATGCCAATTAAAATGGAAATAATAGCCTGCGCTCTCGTAGGCATTATCGAGCCTCAACCTTTCCTTCCTGTCGAGAAATTGCTTGACTATGCCATCAGAACTCACCACCATCAAAGCACTCATGGGTGAGACCGAGAATATCGACGAATTCAAGCGGTCACTGGTGGCTACTGACCTTGAGGCTGGAAATCCTATAGCGAAGATTGGCTCTTCTGGAAAGCACCTGCCCATACGCCAGGAGTTTTCCATTGGTGGGGTTAAAGCATCCAAAGAAAGCGCCACGGCAACGCGCCGATAATCCGCACAAAGCGACAACCAAGCGACAACCAAGCGAAGTCGCCACCATGGTAGAAACAGTAACTCCCAGTGACTTTGGCTGTAGCAACTTTCCATTTTGGTCAACGTATATCATTGCCACGCTGATCACGTGCAATTACGGTGTGGTTTACACCTCGAGGACTGGCTGCTATTTACTGTCCAAGAAATGTGAGCTCAGCCTTTATCCGCCAATTTGACACAATGATTCACAATCATTCATGATCATTCATGATAAATGGACCAGAGCGGCGTCAAATACCTAGACGCCGACTACTCGGCATGTCATTCACCTTGTCAGTCGCAAATCCCACTTTATCGAAATGAGAGACAAAAATGGACAAGCACCGAGCCATCTCTGAAACTGATCCAAAGACTCAAGTGAGACATGGTCCTAGGAATTCAGGTGGACCACGAGGTCGGTAAGGTCATTTACGCCAATCTGCTTGCTGGCGTCGATCTTAGCTATAGCATCCGCCTCATCTACTCCAGGGTCGAGGGTGGTCTTTCCGACTGACGAGGCATCAATTCCTGCAACTCCGCACGCGGTTCCCAGCCAGGTTGACTCGCCGGTTATTCACAACTGCGATCGACGACACGCGGCTAGTTAATCCCGTTCAGTTAGCCTGTGCAACACTCGGGCCTCATATCAGAAGGAATTTATTCTCCAGAGTCGTGGTCTCGTCGTCTTACCCATTCCGACTAAACCGGGCTGCCTACCATTGACAACCCGGTCGACAACAATCAGTGGAGCACTTTGCAGAGCTCGAGGAGCGGTTATCACACCTCGATTTACACTAAAAGTTCCTATTCGGCGGTTGCTTTTAATGCTGATTCAAATGCGGCGAGGCCCTGACCAACCTGAGCCTCGGAAACAATTAGCGGTGGCATCCACCTTAGGACGTTACCCCACGTCCCGGCATTCATAAAGATAACCTTGCCATGCTCTCTCGCATGCGACAACATCCTTGTGACCCTGGCACCATCTGGAATACGTCCCGCCGGCTTTACAATTGTCGATCCAATCATCACACCAAGGCCCCGGACGTCACCGATAGAGGAATCTTGCTTTTTTAACTCCAAGAGACCCGACCTAAGCTGTTCTCCCCTTGCATTCACATTTTCAAGAAATCCATCCGAAGTAAGAATGTCGATGGTGGCCAGGGCTGCTGCGCATCCCATCGGATTTCCGCCATATGTACCACCGTGGCTACCCACTGGCCACTTAGACATAATTTCTTCGCTCGCACCAATTGCCGAAATTGGAAAGCCAGATGCAATACCCTTCGCCATAATCATGACATCTGGAGAAAGTCCATAGTGTTCGATAGCGAACATCTTGCCAGTTCTTCCGAAACCGGCTTGGACCTCATCTGCAATGAAGAGAATCTCATTTTCTCTGCAACGCTTAGCAACACCCTCCAAAAATGCCTTTGGGGCCGGTAAATACCCACCCTCACCTTGCACTGGTTCTATAACCATCGCTGCAGTCTCGGAGGGGGAGGTTTGCGCAGCCAGCAAGTAATCAAGATAAGCAAGCGATCTCTCAACCGACTCTTGTTCAGTCTCGCCCGTAGCTGCGTAATCCGGGAATAAAGAGACAAATACTCCTGACGGAAGGGGCATATGTCCCGCACGGTAAGAGGTCTTTGATGTCGTCATAGCCATGGTTTGTGCCGTTCGACCATGGAAGCTCCCCTGAAAAACGATTATGTTTGGCTTCTTTGTGTACTGTCGAGCTAGCTTGACCGCCCCTTCTGTTGCTTCTGCCCCTGAATTGGCAAAGAAGAAGGTGTCAATCCCCTTCGGAGTTATTCCTTCGAGCTTCTCTGCCAGGCGCTCGAGCAGATCATGCTGGTAGCAATTGACCTGCGCGTGGATAAAACGGTCTGCCTGGTCTTTGATCGCCTGCACGACCTTAGGGTGGCAGTGTCCGGTAGAGGTAACAGCGATACCACTGGTAAAGTCCAAATACTCCGTCCCATCTTTCGCATAGACGAAAGCGCCCGAACCGGAAACGACTTCAATATCGGTGACCTTTGACCACACTGGCGCTAAATGCGACCTAGTACTCATAGCTTCCTCCAATCAAAACAATCTTTCTTGTATAACGCCGCCCATTGCTTCCTTAGCGGCATCGCTCTAAAAACATCCCTGGGATCTGTGACCCGATCGGCCCATCCACTTACCCGTCTCAAATGGAGACCAGACTCGGATCTCAGGCCGCTCAATCGATCACCACTCACCCGCAGGTTTACATTGACAATTCACCTTCAACTGTGCAATGAGCCAACAAAACCGACGTACAACCTGAGAAATGCACCGGGGCGAACTCCTCGGAGTCGGTCCGCTTGATTCAATTCCCTAGGTGTCCCATTCTACCTAAGGACAAATTCCCTTTCACGTGCGAACGAGTTACTTTTAGGAGCTCGCTTCTACTATGTCCTTACTGCACCAAGTTCTAGAGGGCAAGTTCAATCCAACCGCCGACTCGTTCGCGACCGACATTCGCACAACCAGCGTCGAACCATCAACTAATTCGATGATTTCTAAAAAAGTTAACGCAGCTTATGGGATCCGGTCAGACCGGTTACACGGCCATGGCTCAGATCACCAAATTGCTATGACAATTCGCTTTAGGCTTCTCCAAAAGCCACCTTGGCCAGGACGCCAGGACCGCAATTTTAAGACGAACAACCGGAACGCACCATTGAATAGCGCCGCCACCCGAAGACTACCGATGCAGTCCACAAAACAAACATGCGGGCGAACCGTTCGACCCTTCAAAAAACTTCCGGGACGAACGATTCGCAGCACAGCTACTGCAATGCCTCAACTTCAGGACCGACACTCAGTCACTTAGAGCAGCGCCCTTACTTCTTCTTCCAAACCGGAAACGGCTCAAAAGTCGACTCTCGGCCGCAAATCGAGTTAGCGACGTCAAAACCGACCGTAGAGCTAGCCTCGGCTAGGTTGCGGCAAATTTGCAGATTCAAAGGGTTGGCCGGAAAGGTCTCACTCGGCTAACGCCTTTGCGACAGCCGGATGAACAATTTTGCCATGAGAGATATTAAGGGCACCCTCGATACGAGGTGAACTGGCATCTCGTGCGAGATCCAGTAGTCGAGGAGCTACGGCCGCACTTAATGCTCTTGAGGCCGTACGGGGATACTGGCCCGGGACGTTGGTAACGCAGTAGTGAATAACACCTGATTCTACAAATGTCGGATGCGAAAGAGAAGTAGGTTGCGAAGTCTCAATGCAGCCCCCTTGGTCAATCGCCAAATCCACAACTACCGATCCCGGCCTCATCGAAGCTATATGCTCCTTCTTTACTAGGTGAGGGGCTTTGGCTCCGGTTACCAAGGCTGCACCCACTACCAGGTCAGCCCCCGCTACCGCCTCAGCAATTGCACTATCAGAAGATGCCAAGGTCGAGGTGACCGTACCTTCCATATGAGCCTGATACAAACGGTGGAGATCTATATCGACACCAGTTACTTCGGCGTCCATTCCCCTAGCACCGCGAGCTGCCATTGTTCCTGCGACACCTAATCCCACTACAACTACCCTCGCTGGCTGTACTCCGGCAGCACCCCCAAGTAGCGTACCCGAGCCAGAGGCAAGATAATAGGCTCCCACTATTGCTGCAGCCCGCCCGGCGATTTCGCTCATGGGGGCGAGTAGGGGAAGGCCATGGGGATAGGTAAGTGTTTCGAAAGCGAAGGCCTCAACGCCACTAGCCTGCAGAGCGGCTGCAAGCTTTGGCTCCGCCGCCAAATGCAAGTAGTCAAAAAGGATAAGGCCCTCGCGAAAATACTTATACTCTGCGTCTTGAGGTTCCTTCACCTTGACAACCAGATCTGAAGCCCAGACCTCCTCGGCACTATCTACGATCGCCGCTCCCACTCGCTTGTATTCGTCATCACTAAACCCAGCTCCAATCCCGGCGGTGGTCTGCACCCTCACCTGGAATCCAGCCGCCACTGCGGATGCTACGGCACTTGGCTCAAGAGCTACCCGCCTCTCGCCGTCCTTTGTCTCTTTTGGAAGTCCGATACTACGAACCATAGAAGCTCCTTGATTTGGTACTGGTCGACATAAACCAGGTCAATTAACTATCCGTCAAGTTCCATTGACGAACCATACATACTGTAGACAATTTTCTATGCGCTTTCATGTGGAAAACGCACTTTATTGTCCAATTATCTATCGAAACCACAATTTTCATGACCTTGCACTACGTTTTCTCTCATCACCGACCGGAGTGGCAGATTAACTTTTAGGTGAATTCTCCCTAAGGGCAATTTATCAAAACATAGGGGAACAAATTCAGTTTTGGTAACCTTTGAGCATGACAGAGCAAACATCAGGCCAGGCCCAAAGTGAGAACTGGTTAGGAACTGTATCCACCATCGACCCGCTAGCCACCCACGCGGGGATCGAAGTACTGCGCTCTGGGGGTAACGCCATCGATGCAGCGATTGCGGCAAATGCGGTTCTGGCCGTCACATCTCAGCACATGTGCGGACTCGGCGGGGATCTCCTCTGCATCGTTTACGACCCATCCCAGCCTGATATCGATAAAAAGGTTGTTGGGCTTAACTCCTCCGGCACTTCATCTAAGCGGGCCAGCGCGGCGAGACTCAGGGCTGAAGGGAAGACCTCAATGCCCCGAACTGGAAGAATCGAATCGGTCACGGTACCGGGCTGCGTTGACGGATGGGTTGAGCTTCACCTTCGCTATGGAAAGCTTTCTTGGTCCCGACTTTTCGATCATGCTATCGAAATAGCTCGAAACGGTTTTGCTGCATCAGAGACTTTGACGGAAGATGCCGAGGAGATTTCGAACCTCAAAACTGCTAGTGAGTTTCGGACTGCATTTGACCGCCATTATGAGCCCGGCACCTTGGTACGTAGGCCCGGAATTGCCGCCACGTTGGAGGCTCTGCAAAATGGGTCTAGGGATGACTTCTATCTCGGGTCCTTCGGAGAAGAGTTGATTGCGATTTCAGCTGGTTACTTCGACAAGGATGACTTTGTATCAAGCTGCGCACGGTGGGTCGAAGCCATTTCCGTCGACGCTTTCGACCGCAAAATACACACCCTCCCTCCAAATTCTCAGGGTGCCTTGCTACTCGCCGCTTCATCGATCGCAGACGAGATAGGAGTTGCCGCTGGCCCAAACGAAGATGAGCGAGTACATATCCTGATTGAGTCCCTCCGTCTCGGAAGTTTTGACAGGGGCCAGTGGTTATCGGATGGTGCATCTTTCCAAAAACACCTACCCCCTTCGGAATTGCACAGAAGGGCTTCCCTCTTCAGCCGAGAGAGATCGGTCATCCTGCCGGATATGCACACAGAATCCGGAGATACCATCGCCTTACTCGCCGTCGATTCGACTGGACTCGGAATTAGTTTAATCCAATCGAATGCGAGTAGTTTCGGTTCTCAGTTAGTAACTCCGGAGAGTCAAATTTTTCTACACAATCGCGGGATAGGATTTAGCCTTGACCCCGACTCTCCTAATGAGTTTGGGCCTAAAAAACGGCCAATCCACACCTTGACACCGGCAATAGTCACAAAGCCTGGAGGAGAACTAGACCTACTCGTTGGAACAATGGGTGGCGACGCCCAGCCGCAAATACTTCTCCAGCTACTGGTAAATCGGCTAATCCTGAAGATGACCCCAAGGGAATCCATCTCCGCACCAAGATTCATATTGGAGCCCCCAACTCCGTTTCAGGCTCAGCTATTCTCAACTTGGGAGAAGAAAGGGAAGGTCGGTGTCCGGCTTGAGGCTGCTTCCAGTTCCCAGCTAGCCGCACGCTTAAAGAAGCTCGGCCATTCGACTCGCACCGCAATTCCTTTCGACAGCGCATTTGGCCACGCCCACATGATCCAGCTAACCGATTCGGCGGCTATCGGCTTTTGCGACGAGCGCAGCCGGGGGGGCATCTGCCTCCAGGGTTTCCAACAGCCATAGCAAAGACATTTCACCCGTATTCACTAGTGGATAGCTAGAGCGCCTTAGAAGCTGGCGGTATCGTTTACCAGAATGGGGTGTGGGGCGGAATACCCCTGGCTTTAGCCATGGGGATGTAGAGCACCACCAGGGCGAAGCCCTGAGACCTGCGCTCAAACGTTGCGCT
>JAKBHQ010000056.1 GCA_021836665.1 Thermoplasmata archaeon | reverse complement strand
AGGCAGCCAAAGGGCTTTCAGGCAGGCAAATAATCCAATTATGCCTCCAACTTGATCAACGGGAGCCTTTGAGAAATCTCTTCCCGAATGATCTTCGTTGTGCCACTCGTGTCCATCGCCGCCCCAATAAGGACGTCGGCTACCTCCATTGTCCTCTTCTGGTGGCTGATCACCAGAAGCTGCGAAGAAGTCCTAAATAGATCCAAAAGGCCCAAGAACCGACCTAGGTTCTTGTCGTCCAGGGCGGCCTCCACTTCGTCGAGGATGACGAAAGGTGAGGGTCTTGATTGAAAGACTGCAAAGAGAAATGCAAGGGCGACCATAGAACGCTCGCCCCCAGATAGGAGGGACATCCTCTTCACCTTCTTCGATGGAATTGAAAGTTCAAACTCGATCCCCGATTCGAGGACATTAGCCGGATCCAGCAGAACTACCGAAGCTTCACCTCCGGGGAAGAGTTCGGAGAAAATGGTGTGGAAAGATCTGTTTATGTCTTCTAATGCGGAGACGAAGATCGCCTTCATCTCACGCTCAATCTGATGAGCCACCTTTGCTAGCTCTTTCCTTGACGATCGGACGTCTTCAAGCTGTTGCTCGAGAAAGCTAATTCTTTCGTTGGCTTCTTCCAACTCGGACTCTGCATAGGGGTTGGTCGGGCCAATCTTTGCTAACTCGGCGTCCAACTCTTCAAGCTGATCAGCCGTACGAGAAGATGACGAAGCCGCTGGTAGTGGTGCGGATAAAATCTGCTGTTCCGTCATCTCTAGTTCTCGAGTAAAACGCTCAACACTAGCAGCGTAGATTGTTCTCGCCTCAGTCGAATGAAGCTCCTTCTTGTGCAACTCTTCGTTCAGCAGGTCCAGCCTCTCGCCAATTTCGGCTCGGGTCCCCGCAATGCGGGAGATCTGGCCCTCTTTTTGCTCCAGGATAGCCACAACCTGCGAAGTGAGGCGAGAAAGACCCTCTTGCGCCGCGGTAATTAGAAGCTCTACCTGTGTAAGCCGTTCCATCTGGAGCTGAACAGTAGCTAGCTCACTTTGAAGGTTGTCTCGCTCTTTAGCCTGGAGGACAAGCTGCTCGGAAACCATCTCCCTTGACTCCAGCGCTTCCTTTTCGGCGGCTATAGCTGATCTCTTATGCTCTTGAATGGCAGTAGTCTTCAATCGGAACTCCGACTGGAGCACTTCTAAGGCCCTCTTCTTTCGGTCAAACTCAGCCAAACTCGACTCAAGGTCGGATAGCGATGCTTCGAGCAATGACCGCTCGCTCTCACCCTCTTCCAATGTTGAGACTGTCTCTTGAAGCTGGATCTTTTGAGTTTCGAGATTCACTTCAAGCTCGCTCAGCATGCGAGATATTTCCTCTTTTTCAAATATCTTGTTTGAAACTTCGCGCTCCAGAGTCGATAACTCATGCGATCTAGCTTCGAAAAGGTCTCTTTTCCTTTTAGCTGCCGCGTTGAACGCCGCTAATCGCTGCTTTGCCGCCGATAGCTTCGCTTCGAGAAGTCCGAGTTCCTTTGAAGCTATATCGAATTCAATATTCCAGTGGTCAAGCCGCTGCCGCGCCTCCATGAGGTCGGATAGGGGAAGTGCAACCGATGTCCCAGGTGCAAAAAGTGTGAAATCTCGTATCAATTCACCGGAGCGAGTGACAAAATCGAAATCTGGATTGTCCTTCAGGTAAATTATGGCTTCCCTGAGATCGTCGACCACCCTGACCCTGCCAAGCTGAGCAAGAACCGGCTGCATTGCCCTAGTGTCGGAAAAGACCAGCTTCGAAGCAAGTTCTTCACCTGGAATGTCCCCCTTGAGCCCTGCATCTTCTAGATTGCTTTCCTTTAAACCTCCGGATATGATCGCCGAGAAGCTGCTGCCATCTCGCTGGAAGTGCGGTAGAGCCGCCATCGCAGCATCGAATGATTCCGCCAAAATAGAGGTGCTCAAGTGCCCTAAGACGGCCTCCAAGGCCTTCTCAAACCCGTCCTTAGCTCCAACTAGCTCAAAGAGTCCTCCTATGACTCCTTCCAGCTTCGACACTTCGTCTATACGGGCCATGCGACGCTGTTCGCCAAGTAGTGACTCAAGGGCTTTTGCGCTTGCCCTATTCGATGCGACCTCGGATTGTGCTTCACTGACAATCTTGCGCTGGATGGTTATCTTTGATTCGACTTCCTCGATCTCTCCGACCAACTGATCAGGATCGAGAACCTCTGTCACCCCTTCGGCCTCGACCTGTTCCTCGGCTTTGGATGTAATACCTAAAAGTCGCTCGCTTGCGAGTTCGATGGCGGAATTCACCCCTATTGACCGCTTCTTGAGGGATTCAATTTGAAGCTCCATCTCGCTGACGGCCCTACTCAATCCCGACTTCTGCACAACGAGACCAGAAACCCGCGTTGAAACTTCAAGGAGGAGCCTCCTCGCGTTCTTGATTCCCTCCGGATCGGTCTCGCAGTCTTTCAGGGACTGTGCAATACTTTCAAGCCTCTCCTGCTCCAAGAAAAGCTCTTCGGCTTCGCCAGAGACCCTTTCAAGCTCGGCTCTTGCCCTTTCAATACGTTCGTCGATCCGTTGAAGCTCTCCCGGCACGGTCATCTGCTCCAATTGGCGTTCAAGTGACGATCGCCTTTCTCGAAGTCTGGTAGATGTCACCAAGTATCTAGTCTTCAACGAGTCAAGTTCGCGCTTCGCCACCTCAGTCTCACCTAAAGAAACCGCTGGATCGGGAGTAATCCTCTCTAGGTCCAAAAGGGAAAGCTCGTTTCTCAGAAGCTGTATATCCCCCTTGAGGTGCTGCTTTGTCTCTTCAGCCTTCTCGTATTCACCGAGATGGCGTTGCAGTGTTGAGCCTGCCAGGAAAGCCCTAAGCTCTCCTCGCCTCTTTTTGATTTCTTCGGCCCTTTTGAAGGCGGCAGCCTGCGCCTGGATCGGTTTTACCTGCCTCTTTACCTCTCGGAGAAGGTCGCCCGCGCGCTCGACGTCGGCGTCAGAAGAGAGGAGTCGGCGATCCGCCCTTTCTCTACGACGCCTGTGTTTATGAATCCCGGCGGCCTCCTCGATGATCTGGCGCCTATCTTCCGGTCTAGTACTCAACATCTGATCGATCTGGCCTTGACCGATTATCACGTGCTGGCTCTTGCCAAGGTGTGCATCGGCAAGGAGCTCTACCAAATCCACTAAACGGACCTCGGATCCGTTAATTAGATACTCCGAGTCCCCCGCCTTATTCAAAGATCTTGTGATCGCCACTTCCGCCGAGGGGATCTCAAGTGTCGAGTCCTCGTTGTCGAGTACGAGCGTAACTTCGGCCCGCCCCAGGGCCGACCTCTTCGAACTCCCGGCAAAGATAACATCCTCCATCTTCTGAGAGCGAAGTAATCTGGGGCCCTGCGCTCCCAGCACCCAGGTAATGGCGTCAACGATGTTTGATTTCCCCGACCCGTTCGGTCCAACGACCACTGTCACGCCCGGAGAGAGGCTAATCTTGGTCGTCTCAGCAAAAGATTTGAAACCTTTCAGAGTGAGGCTCTTGAGATGCATAATTACCGCCCGAATCCCTCTCGAAGTTGGTCTAGATCAATGGTTGACAGGTAGGACAGTAGTGCGAATGGCGCCCTTGGAACTTTTCCTTGGCAATTTCGCAACCGCATATTTTGCAAGCCTGACCGTCCTTTTGGTAAGCCAAATGGAAATTCTGAAACTGACCGATCTCACCGAAAAGATCTCTGTACCTTAGATCCTTGAGAGAGGAACCACGCAATTCCACAGCTTCAAGTAGCGTTTCAAGTGTCGTTTGAGCCAGGTTCAAGACCTCGTCCTCTTTGAGAGTCGAACCCCGCCTTCGAGGGTGAACTCCACTTCTAATGAGTATCTCATCGGCGTAGATATTACCTATCCCACAGACTTTCCTTTGGTCTAGCATTTGAGCCTTGACCTCAGCTGACGACCGCGCCATAAGCTCATACCCAAAAAGCAGTTCCGAGAAGTCCGCCAAGGGATCCGCCCCAAGGTGTTGAAGCTCTCTTACTGGACCAGTGCCAATACCGGAGGCGAGAAACACCCTACCAAAGGTTCGCGGATCGCAATAAACGAGTCTCAAATTAGAAGCGAGCCCCAGTATCATATGCGAGTGCGGGGGCACGGGGTCTCCTTCTCTCAGAAGCAAAATTTGACCCGACATTCCGAGGTGCAACACCAAAACGCTAAGGTTCCGCTCCTCTAAAAGACCTTCTTCGAGAAAAATCCGCCGATGAGGGTCTCGCTCTAGGATGCCTAGGTTCGGACCGAGCGCCATGAAGATGAACTTACCCCATCTGAAAATTCCGAGAAGGTAGCGTCCCAGTAGGGGCCGATCTTGCAATGCCGTCTCGTCTAGGTCTCTAAAAACCCTAGATCTAGCGAGATGCGAGCTAAGGATCTGATCCCCTAATACTTCCTCCTCTAAATCAGACCTAACCGTTTCGACCTCCGGCAGCTCCGGCACTTATGCCTCTACACCGAGTTCTAAAAGTGCATTCTTCGCCGCGTCCTGCTGAGCCTGCTTCTTAGAGACCCCCATGCCATCCCCAAGGAGGTCGTCGTCGGCATAGACCTTGGCATAAAAGGTTCGAGCGTGATCGGGACCGTCCCAGGACATCTCATAAGTTGGAAATAGGGAGCTGCGAGCGAGATACTCCTGCAAGCTCGATTTGTAATCCCCCAGGGCTACGGGATTTGCAACGACGGCTTCAATCTCCTCACTGAGCAGGAGGGTGACAAATCCACGCGCCACCTCAAAGCCGCATTCAACGTAACAAGCACCAAAAATGGCCTCGACGCAGTCGGCCAGTATCGAGCCTTTCGACCTCCCTCCGGAAGACTCCTCCCCTTTAGACATCTCAATAACGTCCCCAATTGCATAGCGCCTGGCAACTTCTGCAAGTACGGCGGAATTGACAACCGACGCTCTTAGCTTCGTCAATACACCCTCAGGGATGTCGGCAAGTCGGTTGAAGAGGTAGTCGGAGACCGCTATCTGCAAGACGGCATCGCCTAAGAATTCGAGTCTCTCATTCGACTCGACGTCGTACTCCTTGACTAACGAGCGATGCTTAAAAGCCAAATCTAGGCTTTTCGTCCCGATCAGGCCGTGTGGGAGTACCTCGACTAAATCCGGGCTCAATCTTCTAAAGGCCTGGCTCATTAGACCTCCTTGGTAACGAATCCGAGCTCCGCCTAAGTCCAAGTCACCAGGGGACTCCTTAAACGACGCTCCAAGGACAAATGGAGCTTGGGTTAATTGCTCCCCAGCTTCTCTGCCACGTAGTCCACTGAATCCCTTACCGTCTTGAGCTCTTCGAGTTCTTCATCTTCAATCCTAAAGACATGATCTCCTTTGGAGAACTCTTCCTCAATCGCTTCGACGAGCTCGATCAAGGCAAGAGAGTCAGCATCGAGGTCGTCAACGAAGGAGGAGTTCTCAGAAATCTTGGCAGGATCGATCTCTAATATGTCCGCAAGGTGGTCTCGAATCGATTTAAAGATCTCGTCCCTGCTGAGTGCACTCATTTTTTCATCCTTATCTGACGCTGGCTAACTTCTATGAAACTCAGGTCCAATCCAACAAGGTACACGGCGTTGTATCAATTAGCTTTCACGGGCTTGTAAGTCAAGCAAAAAGATGAGCCGACGGCGATTGGCCCGGGCTATCCCTCCGCTATCGCCGTCCGGAGTCTGCCTACTAGGTCGTGTTCCGCAAGCGAAACGGCGGTAGCTATTCCATTGACAATTGCATTGGACGAAGACGAACCATGTCCGATAAGGGTCAGTCCGTCTACCCCAAGCAGTGCAGCCCCACCGTAAGTATCCGCACTTAACTCACCGAGCAATGGAATCAATTTTTGAAGTGCTTTTTCCGCAAACTCTTTGCCGTCTTCGCCTAGGGAAAGGGCTTCCAACACTGCCCTAGCTGCGGTCTTCATCGCACCCTCGAGCGTCTTCAACACGACATTTCCGACAAATCCGTCAGCGACAACAACGTCTACACGGTCCGACATAACATCTCGGCCTTCGACGTTTCCGATGAAGTTGATTCCATGGGCTCGCTTGAGTAGCTCGTGGGTCTCTTTTACGAGGGAGTTACCCTTTGACTTTTCTTCCCCGATGGACAACAGGCCAACCTTGGGAGACTTTATGCCCAGCCTCTCGGTGGCGTATACGGAGCCCATAATCGCAAACTGGACAAGCCACGATGGTGAGCACTCGGCGTTAGCTCCCGAATCCAAAAGCGCCGTTGGGGTGGAGCCTGGCACCGGAATAGGAGTCACGATAGCGGGCCGCGCCACCTTGGAAATTCTTCCCATCTTAAAGAGGGCGGCGGCCATCGCGGCCCCGGTGTTACCGGCGGAAAAGGTAGCTTCCGCTGCCTTGTCCCGGACTAGCTCTGCACATCGGACCAGTGAAGAGTCCCTCTTTGACCGAACCGAGGAGGCCGGCTCCTCGTCCATTGAAATTACCTCAGTCGCCTCGATTAGTTCGAGGCGATCATGGGGCTCCAGAAGCGCTAGCGACGAGCTGCGGCCTACGGCGAGAATGCGAACGTCCAATTGCGCTAGCGCAATCTTGACTCCCTCAACAACGACCGAAGGAGCACCATCGCCACCCTCTAGGTCTACAGCTACCGATACTGTCAACTAACTAGCTAACCTCAACTGCCTGGCGGCCTTTATACCATCCACAGTTACCACAGACGTGGTGCGGACGCTTAGAAACGCGACAAGACGGGCAGGTGCTCCTGTTTGGGAGTTCTAACCGCCAAGCGCTCGCCTTTCGGCTTCGGCCTTTGGCCTTTGATGTCTTCTTCTTGGGTACAGCCATCTCTACTCACAAGGTATGAATCGTTAACATAGGACTTCCCCATGCGCCGCTACAGGCTAGTATCCGCCACGCAAGTTCGCTGCAGCATTCGCTCGGTCAAACTCGACCGACGACCTCAAAAAGATTAGCTAGGTCTCTTCTGGAAACTCTATCTCGGACAGCGACTCCCAGATTGGGTCGATCACCTTGTCGTCGCATTCGCACGATCCCAAATTCAAGTTTTGGCCACAATGTTGGCAAAGTCCTTGGCAGTCCTTCTTGCAAAGCGGAACAAGGGGAAGTTCGAGGACCAAATTGTCCTTAACCATCTCCGAGAGATCGACTACATCACCGTCGAAGGGATAGGTATCGCCTTCGGGGTCCGCTTTCTCCTCAAAAAGCTCGATTACAGAGACCTTCAAGTCGCCCGAAGCAGGCAAGAGGCAGCGAACGCACTCCCCTAGCCATTTAGTAGTAATGTTCGCCTTGACCAAGATCCCCTCGTGGACCGATTCAGCTAAGCCTTCAAGTTTGATAATCTCGGTGTCCTCAATCCACGACGAGGTCACAAAAATCTCAGGAATCTGCCCCTGCATATCAAGCTGCCTGACGATTGCAGGGTCCCGAAGCAACTTCGTTACCCCAAAACTGAAATCCCTATTCACCTTGGCCACCGGTATCCTGGTCGAAAAAGGCATCCAACTCGGCTGAATGCTTGTCCGAAAGTTCCGAAGGGTTTTCGAGGCCCACCAAGGGCGGTGAAAGCCTCTCCCTTCCAGCCCTAATCGTCCTGAGGGTGCGCTCTAGGACTATTTCCAAAGACGCTAACTTCTGGTCGGCGTAGTCGGATGCATCGAGCTTCAATTTGGAG
>JAKBHQ010000461.1 GCA_021836665.1 Thermoplasmata archaeon | reverse complement strand
CCGACTGAGCGAACTGACCTCGAGCGTATCCACGAGACCAGAGACCTCTCCTCGAAAAGCACTATAGGCATTACTTACCCTCCGTCCTGAGATTCCGATCAGGGCGTGCAAGGTACCCAAGTAGTTGGCCTCCCGGACAATATCCGCCTCAGTGGTATCTGGAGACAGCAGTAGACGGAGCTTCTCCTCATGCCAGCGAACGATCGGGATGGACCCGGGAGGAGTAACCAAGTCATCATTGACACCCTCGGTATCCAAGGGGAAAAATGAGCGGTAAAAGGCTTCTATAGACCGAGAAATCGCCGCTTCGGATTGGCTCGAAACCAGCGCAAGTACCTTGCGCTCCTCTACCACAAAAGGGTCCAGCTCATTGTCAGCGTCTCTTTGGTCGCTAAAGGGTGAAGCGAGTTGCCACCAATCCACCCCTTTAGACTTCCTCGCCTTGACCTGGTACATCGCAAAGTCGGCCCTTCGTAAAAGGTCCTCTATGTCTTGTGCGTCGTTTGGATAGAGCGCCACACCCATACTCATTCCTACTTTGACCACGCGTCCTTCGCCGAGGTCAATCGGCGATTCCACGGCTCGATGAAGATGGCTCAATATCGCATCTAGCTGGTCATTTACCTCTAATTTGTCCAGATCTTCGACGACCAAAACAAACTCGTCTCCACCCAGTCTCGCCAGCAGATCGGTTTCCCTAGTTAGGTTCCGGAATCTAGTGGCTAATTGCCGAAGTAGATCGTCTCCAAACTCATGCCCAAAGCGATCGTTGACCGTCTTGAAATCGTCCAAGTCAATCAGTCCAACCGCCATTAGGGAAGCCCTTCGTTTGCTTCGCGATATCGCAAGCCTCAAATTATCTTCAAGTAACCTCCTGTTAGGGAGGTCTGTTAGCGCATCAAAGAGTGCCTGTCTTTCAAGCTCCTCGGTCAAACGATGTCGATCGGTCACATCGACAATCGTCCAGACGACCACCGGGTGCTCGGGTTCGCCTCCATCGATTAGTCTCCCGTGGATGTCGACGTACTTCAGCTTGGAATCCTTGGTAAGGACGCGGAGATCCGTCAGATATCCCGAGCGATTGCGAAATACCTCGTCGGCCAGATCACCCATGCGGCCGAACTCAAGGTCATCGGGATAAACAAACCTGGAGACCTTCCCTGCGACCTCCTCGAAGCTAGAGTAACCCAGCAAATCTAAAAAGCCTTGGTTTACCTCTACGTAGACCCTCTCTGGATACCTGACCATCCCAATGGCCACCACTGCGCTGGAAAGAAGGGCCTCTCGCATGTTACTCAGCTCTAGAATCTTCGCTTCGTCCAAGTGGCGCTCGGTCACTTCGACATGGGTCCAAATTATCCGTGGTCGACCGTCACCCTGATCGAGGTATTCGCCGGAAATGTCCATCCATCCGGTAGTTCCGTCGACCCTCAAATAAGGGAGATCCTTTAGGACGCTTTTATCTCCATGAAACACCGACTCCGAAAAATCAGCGACCAGCTGGCGAGACTCATCATCGGGAAAAAACTCACCGCTGCAATGGCCCTCTAGCTGGCTTGACTCGGAAGCCCCGAAAATCTGTAGGGACTTATCATTGACGTATTCCACCCTATGCTCCGGGTATCGAACGATGCTTAATCCCACACCCATACCCTCTAATAGAGCCTGGCTGAAAGTATTGGTGGTAGCTAACTTTAGCTCGAGCTCCTTCCTCTCAGTAGTATTTCGCATCGAAGAAATAAAGTGGGTCAACGAACCATCAGAATTGACCATGGGGGTGATAGCCAGGGAGTTCCAAAAGGGTACTCCATCCTTGCGATAGTTGAGAATCTCAAACTTTCCCCGCTCCTTGGCATCCAAGGTTACTCTAATCCTCTCTATCGTTGCGGGATCGCTGAGCTCGCCTTGAAGAATCCTGAGATTCTTCCCCAGAACTTCTTCCGCCTCATAACCCGTGATACTGGTAAACGCCCCATTGACAAACAACACCGACCCGTGTTCGTCACTGACGCAGACGCCGTCTCCAAGTATCTCCAACGCTTGGCCAAGTAGCTCAACTCGATCAATCGTCGCCATCCAGCCCAAACCGAACGACAGGTCATCCGCGAGTTCAACCAATAGGTCCTGAAGCTCTAGGTCGAAAACCGCATCCGAGTCGACATATAGAGCGAGTACCGCATAGATGCTGGATGACTTGTAAATCGGAAGGACAGAATTATATTTAAGTCCAAACTTGCTTGCTCGAGACTTCCAAAGCTTCAAAATGCCAGTCTCGTCATAATCGACTGCGAAAATTGGCTCCTTTGCACGCCAACACCTCCCAGCGCTTCCCATTCCCTCTGGCCTGGAGGGGTCAATTGAAATCTCAAGTCCTTCGAGGTATCCAACTGCTGGGCCAGCAAATGCCAAAAACTCGATAACTCCAGCTTCATTTGGGACCCCTACCCAGGCCAAGGATAGGTTTGCCTGGTCAACGGCGAGATTACAAAACGACGAAAAGAGTTCTCGTTCACTCGTTGCCTGAAAGACTAGACGAGTAGCCTCTGCACGCAAAGCATTGAATAACAGCAACCGACGCACATGCGCTGCATGGAGCGCCAACTGCTCGTTTTGACTCTTGCGAACCAGGCCCCAGAAATAAAAGAAAACACCTAGCACCGAAACCACCAGCACGACAAAGGTGCTTTCACTGAACCTGTCACCCTCGGCGAGGTAAGACAAGCCAACGGCCAGGATTGCGCAGGCAATAACTATGGCCGTAAGATAACTGATCTTGGCCCCAGCCTTACTATCTGCGAGTTTGTCCTCTCGGCCCCTCACATTGGACATGCAACCTCAGTGACCCGAAACTGGCGAGCAGCCTCGAACTTCTAAACGATATGAAACTCTAATAGCTCGGAGGGAGCCCCACCCATTGAAACACACCGAACTACGTAGTTATCGGCAGAACGATTCAAATAGTTGAGAATCATAAGACCTGAATGGAGCCAATTAAATGTAAGTTATATATCGAACGAAGCGACTCTCCGAGGAACCGAATAACGGGAACCCAGGAACCTCAAAAGCAAACTTCCACCTGGTGGAACGTTCGCGACCATCATAGCTTCGACAAACAAGTGCCGAACCACGACAGCTAGCGCTCGGCGCGCCCTCTCTAAGGCAACTCAACGCAGATTTTGCCAGACGTCCCTACGATTAATGGCACGACCATTCTTACTCAATGTAGAGGCGTCTTTTCAGCATAACCTGCAGAGCTACACCCCTTGAACAAGGACATCCGACCACACCGAACATCCTAACTCAACTCATTATCCACCACTGGAGCGTGCATATCCACGGTTTATGCTGGGCCAACCCTAACCAGCATATAAGGGCTACCGGAGTTGTATCTGAGGGTTAACAAGTTCCATTGAGATTAATCAATATCAAGTCGTACTTAGCAGCATAACACGAGCTAAGTCCTAGTGCTTACGGTTACATCTCGCAGAGTTTGGCTTCTAATCCTGGATCGCTATCCACAATACGCACTCCGCTTAGCTAATATATCGAATCCATTACACGGGATTCTAGCGGTAGCTAAGTTTTGCTCTCTCATGCTCCTTTGCAATCATTATCTCGATCCCGAAATTCTATACCTCGAAACTATATAAGCTAATACCTCAAGGACATATGATAACATGAGGTTAAATCGGCTGTCGTCCCTGAATATCAAAGACCCCGTTCTGACTGGAAATCAACAATAATTGGACCGCGCTAGTTAAATCAATGAGATTTGCTGGGAAATTCGGTTCTAGGACCCTTCAGTTGCTGGTATTCCGGCGATCGGTCAACCTTTCGAAAGTTCGACTCGCCCACAAACTTTCTCGCCGGCAAACCGGTTGAGGTTCGCGTTCCACCTAGGCAGTCTTGCCACCATTTCTAACTCCGGGACACAATCGATCAAAATGCTGCCGGGGCATGCTCTCCGACAAGTGTTTGCTCCCGCAAACACTCAAAACAGGTCCCATAAATGTCGACCTGATGATAGACCGCCGCTCCAGGGAGATCTAGAGATCTCAGCGCTACCTCTTCTGGCGCGTCATCCAAAACCTCTAAGGGGAAAGTCGATCCGCAGCTCATGCAACGATAATGGTGATGGTGCGGAGCAAAGGGCGGAAGAAGCTCGTAGATCACTTCACCCGACTTTGAGGATAGGGACTGAATAATGCCAATAGAGACAAAAAGTTCGATGGTGCGATAGAGCGTCGGAGGGTGCATGCCGAAATTCCTGAGGTTGCTCAGCAGCTCACTACGCGAAAGTGGAGAGTCGACCAGGCTCAGAACTCGAAACACCTCCATCCTCTCCTTGGTAACCCTCAGCCGATTTTGTCTCAGTACTCCAACGAATATCGATTCCTTACTCATTTGATATCTCCGGAATTCTGCTCATTTAAGGGGGGTCTGGCCAAACCATTGAGGCCTTTTATCGAACGCGTAGTAGAAATAAGAGTTCCAAAACCTACCAGCACGACTATTACCATCACTAGCAATTGGCCGATCCCGAGATGGGCTAGGTTGTGAACCCTAATTCCCGTGCTTATCCCTATGCCCATCACGGCCGGAAATGCTAGGCCAACTGCTCCAACGGCGACAAAAGCCATTCCTCCTATCAATAGGGTACGTCCGGCCGTAATCAAGGAGACTGTTCGAATGTCCTTCGGAGTAAGCGACTTCCGTCTCGCAATATAACCAAATAAGGCGCCAGCGAGGACTTGGATCACCGTGGTCCCGAGTCCAAAAGCGGCCCCGGGCACCCATCCGAGCGATGCTGAAGGCATCGCAGGGGAAAGGACGGTATAAATTATCAATGCGAAGGCACCAAAACCCCACCCAGCAATGAAGCCGTGTAGGGCCGGCATCCATACCTTTGGGTCAGATAACTTGTCCTCTTCGGTCATCTCCTTCAAGTGATGAGAAGGTGAGAGCAAGTGCCAATGGTTGCCTCGAAATAGGTACATGGCTGCCAGGATCATCGCTAAACCGACGACGATATAAATTGCAAAATTCAGCCAAGGAATGTCACTTAGTATCCGGGTCAGTGAGAAATAGGCCAATTCAGATGCAATTGCACGCTGGAGGGTAAAAGCAAGCGAGAAGGTTAGGCCAGAGATTAAGCCTCGCCTGCTTGAGTAGCTCCCTATCGAATAGCTAAACGTTATGGGCCAAGTGTGCTCATCTGGAGTGATACCGTGCACCATCCCCAGCACAAAGGCCAGCATCACCGCCGTACTTACGGAAAAGCTCCCGTGTGGACTCCAAAGACTTAAAGCGGCAACCAACATCTCAGCGTCCTGTTCGCCCGGCATATTAGAACATTTTTCTAACAGCTTATTAGTAATATCTTCTAACAAACTGCAAGTTTCTAAATTCCCGTTCGGCCAAGATCTGAAATTGTGACGAGAGTAGGACTTTGGGCCTAGTTCCGATTCCGAAGCTACAAATTCCTGTTTCTTTGACAGGAATGATACCCGGTGTCCAATTCAGGATCATGTTCAAGCAGCGACCTACTGCCCCGTTAGGCTTCCAACGGCTTTCCCGCCCAGATCCCGATACAACAAGTCCCCAATAACAGTTCCATATAACAGTTCCCAATAGAAGTACAATTCAGTGCCCAACGGCCATCGCAATGAGTCGGCCACTTCCGTCTGAAGCTTTGTGAGGGGCGACCTTCTCTCCATCCTTAGAGACGGTCCTTTAGGTCCATTTATGTAACACCCACACCTTCGGACCGATCGTGAGTATCGGAGGCCGAATGGCGGCTAGCTATCTTGGACTTAGAAACCTGGAATATTGTAGTAACTACTACAGTTTGAGTAAATGTAAATCTGCAGACGATCGACCGTCCCCGCTATTTCGGCTAAAGCGGGCCGGGAAGCCCCATCTGATAAAGGAATTTGGAAACTCAGTCTCGAAACTTGGTGGAAACAGTATGGAAAGCGAAACATCCGAGAAATTATCAAACGGCCCCGTTAGCGCCGACACTAGCCAAGTTATCAATCAACTTGAAACCAATGTCGGCTTTCGCCTCTCAAGGGTCTCCAGAAATCTAAGACATACGTGGTCCTCTCGGCTGAAGACTTTGGGAATATCTCCACCACAAGCGGCAATAATCCGTGGACTTTCAAACTATCCGGCTACTTCCCTTCGCGAACTAGCCCGGCTTTTGGGAGCCGACCCTATGAACGTGAAAAGGTGCCTCGATGATCTAGAGAGTCTCAATTTGGTCCAGAGTGGAACTAAGAAGGGTGATAGGCGGCAGCGCACCCTAACACTTACCTTCGAGGGACAGCGGCTCGCTAAGGAGGTCGCACGCCTGGCTGAGGTACACGAAGACTGGTTACAGTCCTCAATTCCTCCAAATGAACTAAATGCGTTTTTGAATGCGATCGACTCTCTCGAAAAACTCTTAGGCGTCAGCCGCAACTCTTAGTTTCACAATTCTGTCGAAAAAATGAAAATCCAACCAGCGAGCCAGGAGTAGACCGTTGACCTCGATTAGCAATAAGAAAGATGGAAGCAAAATTCATCCCGACGTCTCTTCATCATCAGGGTTGTCACACTCCCCTAAAATCGCCTTTTCCCACTGGGACCAAAGGTATAGCCAAGAGGCTTGGTCAGAAATACCTGATCCCGAGCTAGTCAACCTCGCAGAAGACTTGGAACCCGGCAGGGCATTGGACCTTGGGTGCGGGACATGCCGCAATACCCTATGGCTGGCTAAAAAACGATGGCTAGTCACTGGTATCGATTCTTCATACGTTGGCCTCTCGCAGGCCATGACTAGGGCAAGAAGTCTGAATCTAAACATTGAGCTCATCCACCACGATCTAGCCGAATACGATCCACCGACAAGACAGTTCGACTTAGTGGTCGTCTCCAACCTTCACTTCGCTGAGCCAATGAGAACGAGGCTATTCGAAATAGCAAAGTCCGCCTTGAAAACCGGAGCTTACATCTATTTTCTCGGGCGCCACGAGGACTCCATTGGCCATAAAGGTCCTTCCGATCCACGAGTACTCTTTAGCGACACCGAACTTCGGGACAAATTAATTGAATTCGAAATTGTCTCCATCTTCAAGGCAGAACGCAATTCAAAATCAGGAAGACCACCCTCGACAAATGTCATTGGTTGGGCAAAGCGTGAAGACTAAAGCCGCAATTTGAAAAAACAATCTAAAATCTCGCGCCCAAAAGCACGATAGATAATCCACTTTGGACATACAAGGAATAGACGATGCCAGCTAAAAATAACGAAAATACCCACAATAAGAAACTCGCACTCGTGGTCATCGCCGCTGCCCAGCTGATGGTCATGCTGGACCTAACGATAGTCAACATCGCCCTTCCGTCGATACAACGAGAGTTGGCCTTTTCGACCACTAACCTCGCCTGGGTTATAGACGCCTACGTGCTAACATTTGGCGGACTTCTTCTCCTCGGGGGGAGAACTGGGGACCTATTTGGCAAGAAGAAGATGTTCGTCGTCGGAATTGCCCTGTTCACTGCCTCGTCACTCCTTGGAGGGTTGGCAACCGACCAGGCATGGCTCCTGGCCGCCAGAACTATTCAAGGCATCGGGGCGGCCATCGCATCTCCAACCGCCCTTTCGTTAGTCGCTACGACTTTCGACGATGGCTCGCAGAGGCACAAAGCAATGGCGGTATACGCCGGAATGTCGGCGGCAGGTGGAGCGCTAGGACTGATATTAGGAGGT